>DATBGP010000384.1:0-4558 GCA_036557925.1 Candidatus Limnocylindrales bacterium
CGGGCGGCGCTGGCCCGCGCGGCGGCTCGATCACACGCGCGGGTGGCCGAGCGCGGCTTCCCAGCGCAGTCACGCGCCGCGTTCCCGCTGCTCGTCTCCAGCGCCTGACTTCACCCGGTCGCGGCGCTCACCGCGACCCGCCCGTCGGCCCGGCAACCCTCCTCCCAGCCGGACCCGCGAGCAAGCGAACGGCCCCGGTCCTGCCGGGGCCGTTCGTCGTCACGGGCGAGGTGCCGCCGGTCGGGTCCCGCCGGTCGGCGGCGCCCTCGGTGCCTCAGCCGAGCTTGTCGACCAGCTCGCGAACGGCCGCCGCGGAGGCATCGAACGCCGTCTGCTCGTCGGCCGTCAGCCGGATCTCGAGCACCCGCTCCAGGCCGCCCCGCCCGAGAATCGCCGGCACGCCGACGAACAGGTCGCGCGTCCCGAACTCGCCCTGGAGCAGGACGGCGCAGGGCAGGACCCGCTTCCGGTCGCGGAGGATCGCGTCGACCATCTCGAACGTGGACGCGGCCGGCGCGTAGAACGCCGAGCCGGTCTTCAGCAGGGCGACGACCTCCGCCCCGCCGTTCGCGGTGCGCTCCTCGAGGGCCTTGACCCGGTCGGGCGTCAGCAGCTCGGTGATCGGCACGCCGGCGACGGTCGAGTAGCGCGAGAGCGGGACCATCGTGTCGCCGTGCCCGCCGAGGACGAAGGCGTGGGTGTCCTCGACGCTGACGCCGAGCTCCTCGGCGATGAACGTCCGGAACCGCGCCGAGTCGAGGACGCCGGCCATCCCGAGGACGCGCTCGCGCGGGAAGCCCGACGCCTGCATCGCGACGTGGCACATCGCGTCGAGCGGATTCGTGACGATGATCAGGATCGCGTCCGGCGAGTGCTGAGCGGCGGCCTGCACGACGGAGCGGACGATCCCCGCGTTCTTCGCCAGGAGGTCGTCGCGGCTCATCCCCGGCTGGCGAGCCAGCCCCGAGGTGACGACGACGATGTCGGAGCCCGCGGTGTCGGCGTAGTCGTTCGTCCCGATCACCCGGCTGTCGTGACCGACGACCGGCGCCGCCTCGGCAAGGTCGAGGCCCTTGCCCTGCGGGAGGCCCTCGACGATGTCGACGAGGACGACGTCGGCGAGACCGGCCTCGGCGATCCGTTGCGCGGTCGTCGCGCCGACGTTGCCGGCGCCGATGACGGTGACCTTGTTCCTGGCCATGGGCGTGTCTGGACCTCGGGTGGGTGTTCGGACGAAGGCGTCCATTCTACGGAGGAGGGCCCATCAGTCGGCCGGGATCGAACGCGGCGGGACTGACATTCGTCGGGTCGGGCGGGTCGTCGACCGCCGATGGCGACGGCGCCGGACCAGGACGAGGATCGGATGGTCGTCACCGCGCCGAAGGACCCGACCGCATGAACCTCGCCGATCTCTTCAACCTCGCGCTCCAGGTGGCGCCGGTCCTCGTGACCGTGGCCGTCCTCACGATCCTCGGGGCGATCGTCGCCTCGATCGCCGATGCGACGCCCGGCGGCATGGTCCCGCGCACGATGGACCCCGCCGCGAGCTGGCGCTGACCGGGGCGATCGCCCGATCCAACCCGATCCGGAGTCCACCCAGATGCTGCCGACCCTGCTGTTCCTCGCGGCGATCGCCGCCGCTCCGGTCGTCCTCGTCCTCGCCACGCTCGCGCTGCTCGGCGCGCTCGTGGCGACGTTCGCCGACGGCGTCCCGAACGGCCTCGTCCGCCCGAACCCGTCCTGACGCGGCCCGACCGGGCCCCGGCTTCGGCCCGGATCAGCCCTCGCCCGGACCGGCCTCGCTGAGCCGCTGCGCGTCGGCGCTCGCCTTCGGGCCCGCCTCGCGGACCTCGTCCGGCACGCCGTCGGCGTACTCCGCGAAGTTCTCGACGAACATCCGGGCGAGCGCCCCGGCCTGGTGGTCGTAGGCCGCCGGATCCGCCCAGGTCTGACGCGGCCGGAGAACCTCGCTCGGCACGCCCGGGCAGGACAGCGGGACCTCCACGCCGAAGATCGGATCGATCTCGAACTCGACGTCGTCCAACGCGCCGGACAGCGCCGCCCGAACCATCGAGCGGGTCTCGTCGATCGGCATCCGCTCACCGGTCCCGTACGGCCCGCCGGTCCAGCCGGTGTTCACCAGCCACGCCCGGACGCCGTGCTGCTCGAGCCGCTCGGCCAGCATGGCCGCGTACTCGCCCGGGTGCCGGGGCATGAACGGCGCCCCGAAGCAGGCCGAGAACGTCGCCTGCGGCTCCTTGATCCCGACCTCGGTGCCGGCGAGCTTCGCGGTGTAGCCGCTGATGAAATGGTACTGGGCCTGCGCCGCGGTCAGCCGGCTGATCGGCGGCAGGACGCCGAACGCATCGGCCGTGAGCAGCACGACGTTCGTCGGCTGGCCGGCCATCCCGGTCGGGTCCACGTTGCCGATGAACTCGAGCGGGTACGCCGCCCGGGTGTTCTCGGTGAAGCGGTCGGAATCGAGGTCGAGCTCGCGGGTCTTCGGGTCGAGGACGACGTTCTCGAGGATCGTCCCGAAGCGGCGGGTGGTGGAGAAGATGTCCGGCTCGTACATCGGCGAGAGACGGATCGTCTTCGCGTAGCAGCCACCCTCGAAGTTGAAGACGCCGTCGACGCCCCAGCCATGCTCGTCGTCGCCGACGAGGCTCCGCTCCGGGTCGGCCGAGAGGGTCGTCTTGCCCGTCCCGCTCAAGCCGAAGAAGACGACCGGGTCGCCGGCCTTGCCGACGTTCGCCGCGGAGTGCATCGGCAGGACGCCCTCGTCGGGCATCAGGTAGTTCATCACGGTGAACGCCGACTTCTTGATCTCGCCCGCGTACTCGGTCCCGACGATCAGGATCTCCATCCGCGCCAGGTTCAGGAGGATCGCCGTCCCGGTCCGGGTGCCCTCCGTCGCCGGATCGGCCTGGAACGACGGCACGTCGATGATCGTGAAGTTCGGCGCGAACTCCTTCAGATCGGCCGCCGAGGGCCGGCGGAAGAGGTTCCGGGCGAAGATGCTCGCCCAGGCCGTCTCCGTGTAGACGCGGAGGCTCCGCTGGTGGTCCGGGTGGGCGCCGATGAAGCAATCCTGGGCGTAGACCGGCCGATCGACGAGATAGGCCATGAGCCGGGCACGAAGGCGGTCGTAGTGCTCGAGCGCGATCGGCCGGTTGACCTCGCCCCACCAGATCTTCTGGGCCGAGGACGGCTCCTTGACGATGAACTTGTCCTTGGGCGAGCGGCCGGTGTGCTTGCCGGTGCGGACCACGAGCGGGCCTTCGGCCGCGAGCACGCCCTCGCCGGCGCGGACGGAGTCCTCGTAGAGCTCGGCGGTGGAGAGGTTCGCCCGGACGATGCGGCCGATGCCGGCAGGGTCATCGGCCGGGCGCGTCGTGGGGTCGGTGGAACGGGCGGTGGTGTGGCTCATGAGCTCGGACTCCTCGGCGCGCGGGCGATCGCTCTCGATCGACCGGCCGCGCGTGGCTCGTGTGCTCCCGGGGCGGCGAGGCCACCGGGCGGCGCGAGGAAGTCGGCTTCCGCAGTCGTTTGTTGTCCGGCATCGTATCGCAACCGGGATGCAACCCGTCCGCAACCCGATGGTCCGGGGCGTCTCAGCCGAGTGTCAGTGTAGACAATCCCGCCGGGATTGTGTGCAACTCTTGGCCGGTCTCGCGGCCTCACGGACCCGCGGGGATCAGGCGCGATCGAGGGCCTGGCGGAGGTCCGCGACCAGGTCGTCGGCGTGCTCGATCCCGACCGACAGCCGGACCAGCGCCGGATCGACCTCCAGGTGCGAGCCGGCGACGGACGCGTGGGTCATCGTCGCGGGAACCTCGACGAGCGACTCGACCCCACCGAGCGATTCGGCGAGCGTGAACAGCCGCGTCCCTTCGGCGATCGCGACCGCCCGGTCGGTGGCGGTCCGCCCGGCGGGGCCGGCCCGCGGGATGAACGAGACCATCCCGCCGCCCCCGCGCATCTGCCGGCCCTCGCCCACGAGCGCGGCGCCGGGATGGGCGTTCGGGCCCTCCGCGAGGCCGGGGTAGAACACCCGCTCGACATCGTCTCGTGCCGCGAGGAACCGGGCCACCGCGGTCGCGTTCGCGACGTGCCGCTCGACGCGGAGGTGGAGCGTTCGCAGCCCGCGGAGCACGAGGAAGCAGTCGAGCGGGCCGGGGACGCCGCCCATCGCGTTCTGCAGGAACCGCAGGCGTTCGGCGATCTCGTCGTCGCGCGTCACCGCGATGCCGAGGATCGTGTCCGAGTGGCCGCCCAGGTACTTCGTCGCCGAATGGAAGGCGATGTCGGCGCCGAGCGCCAGCGGGTTCTGGAGGGCCGGCGAGGCGAACGTGTTGTCGACGACGAGGAGCGGGCGAGCCGCGCCGGACTGGGCGGCCCGGTCGCGGATCGTCCTCGCGGCGGCGGCGATGTCGGTCAGCTTGAGGTTCGGGTTCGACGGGCTCTCGAACCAGACGAGCCGGGTCCGGTCGGTCAGCTGCTCCCAGAGTTGGTCGGGGTGGCCGGACAGATCGACGAACCGGGCGTCCGCTGCGCC
>DATBGP010000385.1:0-10363 GCA_036557925.1 Candidatus Limnocylindrales bacterium
ACGGCGATCTCGGTCGCGATGGACATGACCGCCGGGATCATCGCCCGCTTCCGGACGATGGCGATCGCTCGGGGAGCGGTGCTCTCGGGGCACGTCCTCGGCAGCGTGATCCAGATCTTCCTGGCGTTGGCGCTCGTCCTCGTCGTCGCGGTCGCGATCGGCTATCGGCCCGGGTCGGGGCCCGTTGCCTGGCTCGCCGCCGTCGGGCTGCTCGCGCTCGCCTCGATCGCCGTCTGCACGCTGTCCGTGGCGCTGGGCCTCGCAACGGACAGCGTCGAGACGGCCAGCAACACCCCGATGATCCTGACCCTGCTGCTGTTCCTGAGCTCGGCGTTCGTCCCCACGGCCTCGATGCCGGAGCCGCTGCGCTGGTTCGCCGAGCACCAGCCGTTCACGCCGATCACCGAGACGCTTCGCGGGCTGCTCGCCGGCACGCCGGTGGGCGGTGACGCGCCGATCGCCGTCGCGTGGTGCGTCGTGGTGGCAGTGGCGGGCTACGTCTGGGCTCGACGGCTGTACGAGCGCGTGCCGGTGCGCCCGCCCGCCTGACGTCCCTCGGCCCAGCAGGTGCGACGGGCGGCGCGCCGGCCGGGCGGCGCGACGGCTGGACATCGAACCGGCGCCGGCCGGGCGGGACCGGGACGGGCCCGTGCCAGAATGGCGCTCGATGGGCATGATGCCGAGCGCCTTGGACGCGGGCCGACCCGGCGATCCGGCGCTGACCGACCATCCGGCGAGCGCGCGCCGGCGCCGCGCCGCCGTCTTCCGGCGCGCCATCCGTCACGAGGTCAACCGCCTCCACGACCGCCGGCGGATCCTCGCGATGACCCTGCTGATCATCACCTTCGGGCTGCTCGCGGCCGGAATCGTTGCCCGTGGCGAGCCGGCCGGCGCCGACGCCCGCGCCTACTGGGCAGCGGTCCGGATCTGGCTCGGCGGTGGCGACCCGTATCGGCCCACCGGGCCCTTCCTGCCGTACGTCTACGCCCCGTGGATGCTGCCGCTGTTCGCGCCGTGGGCGCTCCTGCCCTGGGACGTCGCCTGGTTCGTCTGGCGCGGCGGCACGATCCTCGGCCTCCTCTGGTCGATCCACTGGGCGTACTCGCGGCGACCGCTGACCACGGCCGTCACGGTGATGGTCCTCGGCTTCCCGTTCGGGGCGAACCTCGACACGGGCAACATCAACCTGCCGCTGGCCCTGCTCCTGTTCGGGGCGCAGTTCACGGGACCGCTGATCGCGGGGGCGATCTGGGCGATGGCGACCTGGCTCAAGTGGGTCCCAGTGTTCCTCCTCGTCGTCCTGAAACCCCGCGCCAGGCTCTGGGGCCTGCTGTTCCTCGGGATCTCGGTGCTGCTGAGCCTCGCGACCCTGCCCGAGACGGTCGCCCAGCTCGAGGCGCTCTTCGGGTTCGGGCGACGCCCGATCCGCCTCGACTACATCGTGTTCCTCTGGGCCCTCGTCCCAGTGCTCTGGCGGCGGCCCGACCCGTTCGCCTGGCTCCGGCCGAGCTGGTACCGCTCGAAGCTTGCCGAGCTCCGCGCAGAGCGCCGATCCCGAGCGCGGGTGGCCCGCGGCTGGGTCGGCCTGCCGTACGGCTCACCGGGCGACCGGCGGCGAGCAGGTGGCGCGACCCCGCCGCCCCTGAGCGCGATCGGACGCAACGACGCCGTCTCGCGGGCGGAGTCGGTCGAGCCCGAGCCCGCCGAGATCGCCCGGCCGACCTGAGGGCCGGTCCCTACGCGGCGGCCTCCGCCGCCTGGACCGCCGGCCGGGCCGGCTCGCGGACGGGGTGCAGCAGGACCGCCCCCACGATGAACGAGATGACCCCGATCGCCAGGCCGAGCCGGTCTCCGGCGCCGACGCCCTGCAAGCGGTTGAAGGTGTCGATCGTCAGCCCGACGACGATCGTCGCGAACGCCGAGGACGAGGCGGTCACGACGTTCGAGAGGCCCATGTACCGGCCCGAGGCGGCCTTCGGGATGATGTCGGTCATCAGGGCCCAGTCGACCGCGAGGAACGTTCCCTGCGATGCGCCGAAGATCGCCGCGCCGATCACGAGCCACGGCGTGTCCGGGGCGAGCGCCACGATGCCGATGCCCGTTGCCCCGAGGACCGAGCACACGTAGATCACGGGCTTCCGCCCGAATCGGTCCGACAGCCGCGCAGCCGGGACGATGGCGAGGACGCTCACGAGGGTCGCGGCGAGGAGCATCTGGAGGAACGTCGCGCCGACCCCGGCCTGATCGAGGCCCTGGAGATCGGCGAGATACAGCTTCACGAAGTTCAGGAGCGCCGAGCCGGCCATCAGGATGAAGAACCGCGAGCCCAGCAGCCAGAGGTAGCTGTGCTCCTGGAGGATGTCGGTCCCCCACGTCTCGGCGGCGATCGAGATCCACGAGCGGCCGTTCCGCGGCTTCGCGGGCGGACCGTTCGGCACCCGCAGGACGACGCTGAGCATCGTGCCGACCTCGATCGCCGCCACCGCGACGATCGCCAGGCCGACGCTGCCCTCGATGTCCGCCAGGGCGGCGAGCGCGAACCCGACCACGTTCCCGAGCACCTGGAAGAGGCCGACCATCGCGCTGGCGCTCCCGACCTGGGGATCCGGCACGAGGTCCGGCACGTAGCCCTGGAACGGTCCGCGGGCGATGTTCGTGCTGAAGGCCAGGAGCGTCGCGAAGGCGGCGATCGCCATCAACGTGTTGGAGGTCGCGATGCCCAGCAGGAAGACGGCATCGAACAGGGCACCGAACACGATGAACGGCTTGCGCCGGCCCCAGCGGGTCTGGGCGTAGTCGGAGATCGAGCCGACGGTCGGCTGAACCGCGACGCTGAAGGCGAACGTCAGGAAGCCGACGATTGCAAGGGCGGAGCCTTCGGTGCCCGCCGGGACGAGACCCTCGAACTTCACCTTCGACTGGATGGAGGCGTTGACGACCGAATCGATGGCGGTCAGCCCCAGCCAGAACAGGGAGATCCGGACCAGAGCCGAGGTCGGAAGCGCGGCAGTGGGCCGGCCCGAGGCCGACACGCCGGCCATCGGCAGGGACGCCGCGTCGCTCATGTGCCTGCCCTCCAACCCCCGGTGTGACGGAAGTTCCGGGACGCGCGGTCCCCGCAAGCCTACGACGGGAGGGAAGTGGTGTGGCGCTGTCCGCGCCGATGAATCGGGGGCCGTCGCGCAGGCCGTCGGACGGCTCGCGCGGACAGGGCTCGGGGTCAGGCGGCGAGTGCGACTCCGTCCGGCGCGAGGGTCACGGCGCGACCCGGCCGGATCAGGCGGCGATCCGCAGCCTCGGGCGCGACGAGCTGGAACAGCGAGCGGTCGATCGAGTAGAGGGCCGTCGAGGCAATGCCGATCCGGCCGAGCCGCAAGGTGAAGACCGGGTTCTCGTCGTTGCCGGCGTAGTGGGAGACCGAGCCGTCGCGGGCGATCGTGGCAAGGTTCGACTGGCCCGGGAACGTCCGATGCAGCTCGACGAGCGCCGCGGCGGCGGTCGGACAGCCATCCCAGGCGTCCTCGAGCCAGCGGGCACCGACCTCCGTGTCCGCGCGGCCGAAGATCCGGCCGTCCGCCTGGTAGCGGCGGCGCGCGGCCCCCGTCTCCTGGAGGTCGCCGTTGTGGCTGAAGGCGAAGCGACCCGCCGGATCGAGGAAGGGCTGGGTGTCGGCGAGCTGGAGCGTCGACAGCTTCGAGGGCCGGCGGAGGTGGACGAGGAGGCTCGTCGTCTCGTTCGCCCCCACGCTGGCTGCCGCGGGATCGTCGGCGAAGGCCCGGACGTCGCGGTGGCTCTCGAGCGTGCCGGAATCAGCTAGCCAGGCGGCGCCCCAGCCGAAGCCGGCCATGCCGAACCGCTCGAGGCGCTCGGTGAACCCCCAGAGCTCGTCGATCCGGAACGGCTCGCTCGCGCGGGCCACGTAGTGCTCGCACATGGACGGATCGTACGCCGTCGTCGACTCGCGACTCAGCCGGCTCGGCGACGGATCGTCGTCTCGTACTCCGGGAAGTAGCGGCCGATCACCGGGAGGTCGAAGGAGCGCAGGATCGAGCCCGGCGGCTCGCGCTCGAGGAGGAACGCGAAGGATCCCTCGACGAGGGTGACCGGGTCGGCTGCGCCGGGGTCGAGCCGATCGAGGTCCTCGGTGGCGACCGCCACGCGGTGGCTCGAGACCGCCCGGCCGCCATCGAGGACGCGGACGTCGCAGGTCCAGCCCGACACGCGATCGCCGTGACAGCGGACCTCAGTCGCGGGCATCGTCGCTCCCCGGTCCCGGCTGGCAACGCGGACACCAGTACGTGGTCCGCGGGATTTCCGCGGCGAGCGGTGCGGACCGGATCGGCGCCCCGCAGCGCGGGCACGGGCGGCCCGTTCGGCGGTAGGCGGCCATCGGAGCGCGACCCGGCGCGGATCCAGCGCTGTCGCGGAGCTTCCGGCGGGCCGTCTCGACGAGGCGATCGAGCGTCGCGTCGTCGACGTCGGCGACCGGCGTCCAGGGGTCGACCCGCTCCGCGAAGAGCGTCTCGTTCCGCCAGATGTTGCCGATGCCGGCGACGGCCCCCTGGTCGAGCAGCGCCTCGGAGATCGTGAGGCCCGCCCGGGTCGGGTCGCGGAGCCGGCTCCGGGCCTCCTCGGCTTCGGCGGGCCCCCAGGCCGGATCGAGCAGGTCCGGCCCGAGCCGCGACAGCGTCGGGTGGAGCGATTCCGAGCGCGTCTCGAACAGCTCGACGACTGGGGCGTCGAAGCAGACGGCGACGGCCCCCGGTACCTCCACCACGAGCCGGGCACGGGACGGCGACCGACGCCAGCGCTCGCCCGGCCGGTAGCGATGCCACGTCCCGTTCATCCGGAGATGCGTCCGGATCTCGAGCCCGTTGTCGAACCGGATCAGGAGGTTCTTGCCATGCGCCTCGACGGCCTCGATCGTGGCCCCGACCACGCGACCGACCTGGGCGCCGCCCGGCCGCGTCCGCGCCGCCGTCACCGGCCGGCCCACCAGGTACGGCGCGAGCCCGGCGGCCGTTCGGAAGAGGGTGTCGCCTTCGGGCATCGACCGGGCCGGGGATCAGCGGTACCGGGAGCCGGCCGGAGCGCCCCGGGAGCGGGAGACCGGACCGGCGGGTGACGATCCGTTCGAGCCGTCCCGCTCGGCCGACGCCCGCCGGAGGACGAGCCCGCGATAGCCCGGCGCGAACCCGGCCGCGACGAGCCGGTCCCGGAAGGGGGATTCTCCGACGGTCAGGCCGTCGACCTTCGTGAGCACGAGCTCCCGGATGCGGCCGTCGGCCACGAGCGTCCCGAGGGCCCGGGCGGCAGCCACGCCCACGTCCGGGTCGTCTGCCGCCGGCAGCACCTGGAGCGTGGAGCCACCGCGTTCGAGATACAGGGCCGCGGCTCCGTCCACGAGCACGACGTAGGCCCCGGCAGCACGTTGCAACGGTCGCCGATCGTCGTCGCCGCGGCGCGGCCACGGGGTCGCGGCGCCGTACGGGTTGGCCGGATCGGCGGCGGCGAGGAGGTGGATCGTCACGTCGTCCGGGCCGCGCGCCGCCTCCCGAACCGCGCGCAGCCGCTCGATCGCGCCGGCCAGGGCGAACTGCGCGGCGCCGAGGGTGTCGACGAAGTAGCCGCGCCGGATCCGGCCCGCCTCCTCGAGGGCGCGCAGAACGGGATACACGCCCGAGAACCCGCCCTCGACCGACTCGCCGGCCACGCCGTCGCGGGTCACGATCCCCTGCCGGTCGAGCAGGGCGAGCGCGGTGGCGTGGATCCGCTCCGTCGGCGTGCCCGGCGATGCCTCGACGAGCGACCACCGACCCGCGGCCTCGGGTGGACCCAGGGACGTCAGCCGGCCCGGCCGGCGCCGGACGTCGCGGGCGGTCCGCTTCCAGCGGAGCGCGCGGAGGGGCGCGAACGTGTCGTTCGTGACCTCGCCGGCCCAGACGAGATCCCACAGCGCGTCGAGCACGTCACGGTCCGAGCCGCCGCCGGCTGCCGTGTACAGCTCGCGGTAGAACGAGGCCCCGCGCTGGGCGAGATGCTCGCGGATCCGCTCGTGGCGGGACTCCGAGGGCCGGACGGCCGCCTCGTCCGGCACCGGCCGGAGGATCTCGCGATGCGGCCGGACGAGGACGACCCGCCCGTCGTCGCGGCCGAGGCTCCCCCGCCCGACCCAGGCCACCTCGCCGAGCGAGCCGAGCTCGTCGAGCAACCGCGGCTGGTAGCCGGGAACCCGCGCCGGGAGGATGTCCCGCTCCAGGACGGATGCGGGCAAGGCGACGCCCTGGAGCTGGTCGACGACCTCGGCGAGCCGCTCCAGCGCCGCGTTCTGGCGGAGGGGCGCCGGATCGTCGCCGGCCGCCGAGACCCCGTGCCAGGCAGGCAGGAACCGGGCGTACGCGGACGGATCGACCGGCTCGACCTCCTTGCGCAGGCGCGCCAGCGACCGCCTTCGGAGCAGGCGGAGGACGTCCGGGTCGATCCACTCCCGCTCGGCGCCGCCCGGCCGGAACTCGCCGCGGAGGATCGTCCCATTCGCGAGCAACCGCTCCAGAGCGTCCTCGACGACGCCGGCCGGCAATCCCCAGCGGCGGGCCGGTTCGGGCGTGAGGAACGGGCCATGCGTCCGGGCGAACCTGGCGAGGAGCCCATCGAGCGCGCCGGACGCCGGAGCGAGGAACGCCTCGGGGACGCCGGTCGGCGGCGCGGTACCCACGCCGTCGCGGTACCGGGCGACGTCCTCGATCGCGATCCAGCGGTCCTCGCCGGCGATCCGGGCCGCGACCGCCCGCTTCGATGCGATCAGCTCGGCCAGCCAGGCGTCGCCGGCCGCCGCGCCGCCCTCGACCCGGGCGCCGATCTCCTCGGCCGTCAGGTCGCCGAGCCGGCGCAGCAGATCGTGGAGCTGGTCGACCGTCGTGGCCCGGCGGTCCTCCGTCAGGGCCTGGAGGCTCAGCTCGAGGTCGGCGAGCGCCTCGGGATCGAGCAGCTCGCGCAGCTCCTCCTGGCCGAGCAGCTCCCGGAGGAGGTCGCGGTCGAGGGTCAGTGCCCCCGCTCGACGCTCCGCGAGCGGCGCGTCGCCGTCATACATGTAGGCGGCGACGTAGTCGAAGAGCAGCGAGCTCGCGAACGGGCTCGCCCGCGGCGTCTCGACGCTATGGACGCCGATCTCGCGCCGGGCGACGCCACCCAGCACGTCGCGCAGGGCCGGCAGGTCGAACACGTCCGAGAGGACCTCGCGGTACGTCTCGACGAGGATCGGGAAGCTCCCGTAGCGCGACGCGACCGCGAGCAGGTCCGCGGCGCGCTGGCGCTGCTGCCAGAGCGGCGTCCGCGTACCGGGCCGCCGGCGCGGGAGGAGCAGGGCGCGGGCCGCGTTCTCCCGGAACCGCGACGCGAAGAGCGCCGAGTTGGAGACCTGGCCCACGACGATGTCCTCGACCTCGTCCGGATCGGGGAACAGCGCCTCCTGGGCGGGGCCGAGGACGTCGTCGCCCTCGGGCAGCCGGATCGCGATCCCGTCGTCCGACCAGATCGTCCGGACGTCGCCGGCGAGCCGGTCGTTGAGCCGGGCCTCGATCGCGAGCGACCACGGGGCGTGAACGCGGCCACCGAACGGCGTGAGCAGGACCAGCCGCCAGTCGCCGAGCTCGTCGCGGAATCGCTGGACGACGATCCGCCGATCCGTGGGCAGGGCGCCGGCGGCTTCGCGCTCGTCCTCGAGATAGGCGACGAGGTTCTCGGCGGCGAGCGCATCGAGATCGTGGTGCTCGCGCAGCCGGTCGATCACCGCGCCCCGGCCCCGCGCCCCCCGGGCGATGTCGGCCTCGGCCTCGCCGACGAACGAGCCGAGCGCCCGCCCCAGCTCGATCGGCCGGCCGAGCGCATCGCCGTGCCAGAACGGCAGCCGGCCCGGCACGCCGGGCGCGGGCGACACGATCACCCGATCGTGCGAGATCTCCTCGATGCGCCAGCTGCTTGCGCCGAGCGTGATGACTTCGCCCGCCCGGCTCTCGTAGACCATCTCCTCGTCCAGCTCGCCGACGCGCCGGCCCGGCGTTCCCGCCTCGCCGACCATGAACACGCCGAAGAGCCCGCGGTCGGGGATGGTGCCGCCGCTCGTGACCGCCACCACCCGCGCGTCGCGGCGGCCGCTGATCAGGTCGGCCGTGCGGTCCCAGAGGATCCGCGGCTTGAGCTCCGCGAACTCGTCGCTGGGATAGGCGCCGGCGAGCATCCCGAGGACACCCTCGAGGACCTCCCGACTCAACGTCTCGAACGGCGTCGCGCGGGTGACGATTGCCAGGAGCTCGTCGACGGTGAACGAGTCCTGCGTCGCCATCGCGACGATCTGCTGGGCGAGGACGTCGAGCGGCGTCCGGGGGATCGTCGTCGCCTCGATCGCGCCTTCGTGCATCCGGCGCGCGACGACCGCCGCCTCGAGCAGGTCGCCGCGGTACTTCGGGAAGATCACGCCCTTGCTCGGCGCTCCGACCTGATGACCCGCCCGGCCCACGCGCTGGAGGCCGCGAGCGACGGACGTCGGGCTCTCGACCTGGATCACGAGGTCGACCGCGCCCATGTCGATGCCGAGCTCCAGGCTCGACGTGGCGACGATCGCCGGCACGCGGCCGGCCTTCAGGTCCTCCTCGATCTGCACGCGCTGCTCGCGGGCGATCGATCCGTGGTGGGCGCGAACCAGCTCCTCGCCCGCCAGCTCGTTGAGGCGTTGTGCAAGGCGCTCGGACAGCCGCCGCGAGTTCGTGAAGACGATCGTGCTCCGGTGCTCGCGGATCAGCTCGAGGATCCGGGGATGGATCGCCGGCCAGATGCTCACCCGGGCCTCGGGGTTCGTTGCCGGGCCGCCGGGCTGCTCGTCGAGCGGGAGGACCTCGCCAGGCTGGGTCATGTCCTCGATCGGGACGACGACCTGGAGGTCGAGCGGCTTCCTCGCCCCGGCGTCCACGATCGTCACGGCGCGCCCCGGTCCGGTGCCGCCGAGGAACCGGGCGATCGTGTCGAGCGGCCGCTGGGTGGCGCTCAGGCCGATCCGTTGCGGGGTCATCGCCTTCCTTGCACCGGCCGGCCGCTCCCGCTTCGCGATCAGGTGCTCGAGGCGCTCCAGCGTGAGGGCGAGGTGGGCGCCGCGCTTCGAGCCGGCGATCGCGTGGACCTCGTCGACGATCACGTGCTCGACGCCGGCCAGGATCTCCCGTGCCTGGCTCGTGAGGATCAGGTAGAGCGATTCGGGCGTCGTGATCAGGATGTCCGGCGGGCGGCGGGCGAGGTTCCGGCGGTCCTCGGCGGGTGTGTCACCGGTCCGGCTGGCCACGCTGATGTCCGGCGCCGGCAGCCCGAGCCTGGCGGCGGCGAGGGCAATTCCGGCGAGCGGTGCCCGGAGGTTCCGCTCCACGTCGTAGGTCAGCGCCTTCAGCGGGCTCACGTACAGGACCCGGACGCTTCCGGGGTTCGCCTTCGTGGGCGCCGGGCGTGGCGGGCTCGTCGCCAGCCGATCGAGCGTCCAGAGGAACGCGGCGAGCGTCTTGCCGCTGCCCGTGGGGGCGTGGATCAGCGTGTGCCGACCGCTGCTGATGGCGGCCCAGCCCTCCGACTGGGCCTGCGTCGGGGCCGCGAACGAGCTCTCGAACCAGGCGCGGACAGCCGGAGAGAACGGCGCCAGCGGATCGGCCGGATCGGTGGCGGACGGGGTCGCGTCGGGCAGTCGCGTCGTGGTGGCCACGGGACCAACGAGTATAGGCGCTCCGATCGATTTCGACCACGCGTTCGAAATCGTCGGCGCAGCCTCGACTCTCGTGCCCGGCCGTCCCCGCCGGCCGGCTGGCCGCCACGACGGGCGACCGGCCGGCGCTCCGATGCTGACGGGCATTGATTCCGGCCGATCGGGCGCCCGAAAGCGTCGAGCGACGTCCACCGTGCATCGTTCGGGCGCCACCGGGCGCCGCCGGACGCCGCCGGCGAATGCCGGACGCCGGCTCGGGATCGCCGGCGGAAGCCGGACGCCGGCTCAGGATCGCCGGCGGAAGTCAGCGACCAGCCGGGGCTCCGATACCTGACGGGCATTGATTCCGGCCGATTCGGGCGCCCGAAAGCGTCGAGCGATGTCCAGCGTGCATCGTTCGGGCCTCGCCGGCCGTGGAAAGCGCACCGTCGATGCCTGTCGGAGATCACCACGACGAGCTTGAAGCCCGCACCGCGCCTGGGAGACCAGAATCAATGCCCCACAGGCATCGCGCCGGCGACGGACGGCGATCGGCGGCGACCGGCGACGGGCGACGGGCGACGACGAGTAAGGCCGCGTGCAGGACCGCATGCTTCACTGCCCCCGTGATCGACCCTGGATCCA
>DATBGP010000386.1:0-3404 GCA_036557925.1 Candidatus Limnocylindrales bacterium
CGCGCGTCCGCGCCGGGAGCCTCCTCGCCGTCCGGCTCCGCCGTTCCGTGACGAGCCTGCTGGGGCTCGACGTCGGCGAGAAGCGGATCGGCGTCGCGCTCGCCGAAGCCGGCGGCCGAGCGATCCCGCTGACCACGCTCCGACGTGACGCGGACCCGGTGAGGGACGGCCGCGCGCTCGCGGAGCTCGTCATCCGCCATCGGATCGACGAGGTCGTCGTCGGGTTGCCGCTCGACATGTCGGGCGGGGAGGGGAGCCAGGCGGCCCGCACGCGGCAGTGGGTCGAGGCGGTCCGTCCGGCGCTGATCGCTCCGGTCCGGTATCGTGACGAGCGACTGTCCAGCCACCTCGCCGAGCAGCGGCTCGGTCCGATGAAGCGGGGGCGGTCCGGGGGTCCACCCACCCGAGCCCAACGGGACGCCTGGCGGGCCCGGATCGATCGCGAGGCGGCCGCGATCATCCTCCAGGACGAGCTCGATGCCCGAGCGACCGCGCACGGGCCGCACACGGAGACACGCTGAATGACGATCCGCTCCGGCGGACCTGCCCGCGGACGGTCGCAGGCACATCCGGCCGAACGGGGGGCATACGACGAGGCATGGCAGCCGCGATACGAGCCGGAGCTCCACGGCTCCGGCGGTTCCGATGGCGGGAACGGCGGCTACAACGGCTGGAACACGAGCAACAAGCGACGGGGCGTTCCCGGCTTCCTGAAGTTCCTCGTCTTCGCCCTCGTCCTCGGGGCGATCGTCCTCGCGACCCTCGTCACGATCCTCCGGCCGATCGTGCGCGACGCCGTCCTCGGCTGGGCCGGCGACAACCCGGCGGCGCTCGGGATGCCGTTCGTGGCGGATCTCGTGCGTGAGGACCTCGGCGCGAAGCTCACGGATCCCGCATCGACCGACACGACCCAGACGGTCTTCACGGTGAACGACGGCGAGACCGCGTCCGTCATCGGGGACCGGCTCCAGCACGAGGGCTTCCTGGCCGACCGCCGGGCGTTCGTGTTCATCGCGACCGAGCGCGGCCTGGCGGGCGACCTCCAGACCGGCGACTTCATCCTCCGCAAGTCGATGACCCCGGACGAGATCGTCACCTCGCTCCTCGAGCCGGAGGCGACGAAGTACATCGACATCGGCCTCCGGACGGGCCTCCGCCTCGAGCAGATCACCGCGAAGCTCGAGACGATCCCGGAGCTGAAGATGAACCCGGCCGACTTCTACGAGCTCGCCAAGCACCCGACGCCGGAGCTCCTGGCCGATTACCCCTGGCTGAAGGACGTCCTGCCGCCGGGTGCGTCGCTCGAGGGCTTCCTCTGGCCGGCCACGTATCGCGTCCTCCCGGACACGACCGCCGAGGAGCTCGTTCGGGACATGCTCGACGGGTTCCACCAGGCGATCGGCGAGCGAATGACCGTTCCCGAGGCCCGCGGCCGGAGCTTCTACGAGATCCTGACCCTCGCCGCGATGGTCGAGCGCGAGGCCGTGGTCGACGAAGAGCGCGCGACGATCGCCGGCGTCTTCGAGAACCGCCTCCACAAGCTGCGCGGCATCGCCCCCGTCCTCGCGTCGGATCCGACCGTCTTCTACGCGGTCGACACCCTGAACCTCGACCAGATGCCCCAGGACCAGTGGAAGACATACGCGTTCTGGACCGTCCCGGACAAGCCCCTCCGCGAGATCGAGCTGCCCGCGGAGCTCCTCGGCTACCAGACGTACACGCAGGCGGGCCTGCCGCCGGGCCCGATCTGCACGCCGACGATCGCCTCGATCGACGCCGCGCTCGATCCGGACACGAAGTCGGGCTACCTGTACTTCCTCGCGAAGAAGGACGGGACGAACACCCACGCCTTCGCGAAGACGGCGGCCGAGCACGACAAGAACCGGAAGACCTACGGCTATACCTGAGCCGCCTGGGCCGTTGAGCGGGATGCGATGAGCCGGCTTCCGGAGCCCGGCGACTTCGCGCCGCCGCCTACCGACGCCGATCGAGCCCGCTGGATGGAGGCGGACCGGGCGGCGCGTCCGGCGCGGCTCGCACGACTGCGAGCGCGCTTCGAGGCTGCCGGCATCGACGCCTATTTCGGCCTTCGACGCGAGCACGTTCGCTACCTGACCGGGTTCGTCCTCGCCGACGGCGAGGAGAAGGTCGCCGGGACCTCCGGCCACTTCCTGGTCGGCGGCGACAGCGTCCTGCTCCTTGCTGACTCCCGATACACGATCCAGGCGGCGCGGGAGGCACCGGAAGCGCGGCTCGTCGAGGGTCCGCGCGATCTGAGCGCCGGCTGGGAAGAGCTGGTCCGTTCCGTCGGGGCGACGCGGGTGGGGATCGAGGCGTCGCTGCTGCCGTACGCGGTGTGGCGGCGGCTGGAGACCGCGGCACCGGACGTCGAGCTGATCCCCGTGGAGGGCTGGATCGAGACGGACCGGGCGATCAAGGAGCCGCCCGAGCTCGAGCGGGTCGCGGCGGCCTGTGCCGTCGCCGACCGGGCGCTCGCGGGGCTGCTGGCGTCCGTCCGGCCCGGTGCCGTGGAGCGCGACCTCGCGCTGGATCTCGAGTGGCGGATCCGGACCGGCGGCGCCGAGGCGGTCGCCTTCGACCCGACGTGCCTCGTGGGACCCAACGCGGCGATGCCCCACGGCTCGCCGTCGGATGCCGCAGTCCGGGCGGGCGAGGTCGTGCTGTTCGACTTCGGCGCCGAGGTCGACGGCTACCGGAGCGACATGACGCGGACGCTCTTCGTCGGCGATCCCGCGGAGCGGGACCTCGCGGTGTACGAGCTGGTCGCGAAGGCCCAATCGGCCGCGATCCGGCAGATCCGGGCGACGGTCGACGGGGAGCTGCGACTGCCCTCCGGGCGCCAGCTCCACGAGATCGCGAAGCGGGTGATCGAGACCGACGGGCGCTGGCCGGCCTACGGGCACGGGCTGGGTCACGGGATCGGGCTCGCGACGCACGAGCTGCCCTCGCTCAGCGCGCAGGGGCTGGAGACGCCGTTGCCGTCGCCGACGGTCTTCTCGGTGGAGCCCGGGATCTACCTCGAAGGCGAGACGGGCGTCCGGATCGAGGACCTGATCCTCCTGGACGCGGGGGCGAACCGGGTCGAGCAGCTGACGCAGTTCCCGAACGAGGTCGTGTCGCTGCCCGCCTGACGCGGCCGCGAGCGGTCAGGTCGGAGCCGTCGGCTACAATCGGCGCCCGAACACGACCTCCATGCGCCGAGTTCAGCGCGCCAGCGCGCGGCCGGCAGCCTCGCCCAGGAGCCCTCCCGACATGATCAGCACCGGTGACCTGAAGAAGGGGGTTGCCATCGAGCTCGACGGCGAGCTCTGGCAGATCCTCGACTACCACCACATCAAGATGGGCCGAGGCTCGGCCCAGGTCCGGATCACGCTCCGCAACAT
>DATBGP010000387.1:0-5277 GCA_036557925.1 Candidatus Limnocylindrales bacterium
CCGACGACGACGGCAACAAGACCAGCGATCACGACGACGCGACGGTCACGATCCGCGACGTCAAGCCGATCATCCAGGTCCGGAAGGACGCCTTCCCGGTCACGATCGGCGAGCCGGGTGGGAACGTCACCTTCTCGGTCCAGGTGAAGAACAACAGCCTCGAGACGGTCACCCTCGACTCGCTCGTGGACGACGTCTACGGCAACCTCGACGGCAAGGGCACGTGCGCCACCGGCGGCACGATCCCGGCCGGCGGCTCGTACGCCTGCGAGTTCGACGGGATGGTCTCCGGCAATGCGGGCGGCGTCCACGTTGACACGGTCACGGCCGTCGCCACCGACGACGAGGACAACGAGGCCAGCGATCACGACAGCGCGACGGTGACGATCACCGACGAGCCGATCTCGATCGCGGTCGACAAGCAGGCCAACCCGACCAGCGTTCCCGAGCCGGGCGCGACGGTGACCTTCTCGGTCGTCGTGGCGAACAACGGCATCGAGACGATCACCCTCGACCAGCTCGTCGACGACGTCTACGGCGATCTCGACGGGCAGGGCAGCTGCTCGCTGCCGCAGATCGTCCCGCCCGGCGGCCAGTACAGCTGCGCGTTCTTCGGCGCCGTCTCCGGCGACGCCGGCACGGTCCACAAGGACACGGTCACGGCCGAAGGCCAGGATGACGACGGCAACAAGGCGACCGCGTCCGACGACGCAACCGTCGACATCACCGACGTCCTCCCGTCGATCACGGTCGACAAGTCCGCGACGCCCGAGGCCCTGCCGGCCGGTGGCGGCTCGGCGACCTTCACGGTCGTCGTGACGAACACCTCGGTCGAGCCGGTCACCATCACGTCGCTCGACGACGACGTCTACGGCGACCTGGACGGGATGGGCACGTGCGCGGTGGGGGCCGTCCTGGCACCCGGCGCCTCGTACACCTGCTCGTTCGTCGGCGACATCCCGGGCGCGACCGGTGACCATCGCGACGTCGTGACGGTGAAGGCCGTCGACGACGAGCAGCACCAGGCGACCGACGAGGACGACGCCGTCGTCCACGTCCCGAACGCGACGCCTGCTCCGTCCACGGAGGTCAAGGGCGAGACCGGCAAGCCGACGGTCACGCCTCCTCCGACGGACGCCGACGGCGCCACGAGCGCCTCGCCGAGCGATGCCGGCCTGCCGGCGCTGCTCATCGGGATCCTCGCGATCGGGATCGCGGTCTTCCTCGCCGTTCCGCGGCGAGACCAGGCCCGCGTGCGGGCCGAAATCCGCAAGCAGCGTCGCCGCCGCTAGGCGCGCGACCGCCGGCCGGCGTCTCTCCCGGCGCCGGCACCGGCCCCTTCGGGAAGGGCCGGTCCTCCCTTCGGGTCCCCGAGACCGTACGCGGGGCTCGTCCACGGTGGGCGAGCCCCGCGTGTCTTTGCGCGGTGCCCCGATCCGGTCGGCGATTCCGGCGGCTCTGAGTCGCCGCGCGACAAATCGGCAACTGACGCGCTCGTCAAGGTTCGATTCCCGACCTGGGCCAGCGTGCGAACCACGATTCCGAGTCGCCTCGTGACTCGGACGTGCCAGGAATCGGCGCACCGACCCGCGATTCGAGTCAACCGTGCTCCGACCGAGCGTGGAGTCGTCCTCACGGGAGCGGGTTCACGCGGACCGTGCTCCGTTTTGACGCGAATCGCGGGTCAACCCGCCGCCCGAGCCGCCCGTGACTCAGCCGGCGACCTTCTCCAGCGTCGACCGCCGCCAGTCGTCCGTCGCCGCGACGGCGTTGAACGTGTAGAGATGGAGGCCGGTCACGCGCGCCGCGGGGTCGGCGGCCAGGGGCGCGAGCGCCTCGACGAACGAGGTCGGCTTGTAGAAGCCGCCGCTGCGGGCCATCCCGGCGACGAACCGGAGGTTCTTCGTCAGGAACCGCTTGGCGTCCTTCACCCCGATCCGGGCCGCGATCGAGAGCAGCTTCTGCGGATCGGCGACGCCCGGCACGCCGACGACGACGTCAGGCTCGAAGCCCTCGGCGCGGCGGGCGCGGACCCAGCTCGCGACCACGTCGGCGGAGAAGTCCATCTGGGTCGTGACATGGGCCACGAGCGGCGCCTTGTCGCGGAGCGCCTGCGCCAGCGCCGGTTCCGGGATGTCCGGGTGGCCGTTCGGGTAGGCCGGGCAACCGAGCGTCTCGAACGGATGGTCCAGCTCAGCCATCGCCCGGAGCAGCGACAGCCCGTCCAGGTACTCGCCCGGCTCGTCGGCGTCCCCGCCCACGACGAACGCGTGCGCCAACTCGGCATCGCGCGCCCGCGCGAGCAGCCCGGCCAGCACGTCGCGCGAGGCGATCATCCGCGCCGACAGGTGGGGGATCGCCCGGAAGCCGTCGGCCTGGAGCTGCGCGGCCCAGTCGAGCGTCGCGTCGATCCCCTTGGCCGGCGACGCCGTCACCGAGACCCGGGCGCCCGGCGGCAGGTGCGGCACCTGCTCGGCGATCGACTTCAGCGGCAGGAGCTCGAAGATGGGGTCGGCGAGGACCAGCGCAAGCGCCCGGCGGGCGTCGGCGTCCAGGCCGCCGAGGCGTCGCGACAGCACGCCCGCCATCAGACCTCGGAGTCCGGCATCGACGCCTTGCGCTTCGCGATGAACGCCTGGAGCGCCTCGTCGATCCCGGGATCGATCGGCGGCGCCTCGTACTCGCGGAGCATCCGCTTCCAGATCGCGTTGGCGCGTTGGGCCGCGTCGAGCGAGCCGTCCTCCTGCCACTGCTCGAAGCTGTTGTTGTCGGCGGTCTCGCTGCGGTAGAAGGCGGTCTCGAAGTTCGCGAGCGTGTGGGCCGACCCGAGGTGGTGCTGGCCCGGCGGGTTCTGGAGCATCGCGTCGAGCGCCTGGCCGTTCTCGCTCATGTCGACGCCCTTCACGAACACCGCGGCCATTCCGCACTGGTCGGCGTCGAGGATGAACTTCTCGTAGCCGACGGTCAGGCCGCCCTCGAGCCAGCCGGCGGCGTGGAGGACGAAGTTCACCCCGGCGAGGATCGTCGGCCCGAACGTGGCGGCGCTCTCGTACGCGGCCTGGGCGTCGGCGATCTTCGACGCACAGAGGTTGCCGCCGGACCGGAACGGCACGCCGAGCCGGCGGGCCAGCGCGGCCATGACGTACAGGACGAGCGCCGGCTCCGGCGTGCCGAACGTCGGCGCGCCCGACTGCATCGAGATCGACGACGCGAACGAGCCGAGGACGACCGGCGCGCCCGGCCGGACCAGCTGGACGAAGGCCATCCCGCCCATCGCCTCGGCGAGGGTCTGGGCGCAGACCCCGGCCGCGGTCACCGGCGCCATCGCCCCGGCGAGGATGAACGGCGTGAGCAGCGTCGCCTGGTTCGCCTCGGCATAGGCCCGCGCCGCGCCGAGCATCACCGAATCCCACACGAGCGGCGAGTTGGCATTGATCAGTGAGAGGACCACCGGGTGGGTCTCGAGGTAGTCCGCGCCGAACGCGATCCGGGCCATCTCGACCGTGTCGCGAGCCCGCTCCGGCGCGGTGACGCTGCCCATGAACGGCTTGTCGCTGTACCGGAGGTGCGAATAGACCATGTCGAGATGGCGCTTGTTCACCGGCACGTCGACGGGCTCGCAGACCGTGCCGCCGCTGTGGTGCAGATGGGGGCTCAGGTAGGTGAGCTTCACGAGGTTCCGGAAGTCCTCGATCGTGCCGTAGCGGCGGCCGTTGTCGAGGTCCCGGACGAACGGCGAGCCGTAGTTCGGCGCGAGGACCGTGTGCATCCCGCCGATCTCGACGTGGTTCGCCTCGTTCCGCGCGTACTGGGTGAACTGGCGCGGCGCGGTGGCCTGCACGAGCTGCCGGGCCAGGCCGCGCGGGAAGCGGACTCGCTCGCCCTGGACGTCGGCCCCGGCCCCGGCGAGGAGCCGCAGGGCGTCGGCGTCGCCGCGGAACTCCAGCCCGACTTCCTGGAGGATCGTGTCGGCGTTCGTCTCGAGGATCGAGAGGCCCTCGTCGCTCAGGACCTCGAAGGGGGCGAGGGTCCGGGTCAGGAACGGCTCGCGGGCGAGATGGGCGTGGAGCCGCGCCGCGCGACGGGCGTCGCGTCCACCCGACCGACGCGGGCTGCCATCGACGGTCATCGGTCCTCCTCCACGATGCTGAGCGCGGGTCGACGCCGGTTCGGTCGATCGGCGCGGCGGCCGGCGCCGGCAGAGGCTGACGGGCGGCGCTCGGGCAGGTCGACCACGGTCGAAAGGTTCGTCGATGGCGCCGTCCGATGCGGGAACGCCATCGCGTCGACGAAATGCTCCTGGAACCGCGGCTCCACCGCCGTCTCGATCTTCTCGACCCGTCGGACGACGCCCTCGATCTCGCGCCGAGCGGCGGCGCTGAGCAATGCAATGAGGGCGCCCGTCCCCGCGGCATTGCCGGCGGCCTTCACCCGGTCCAGCGGGGCGTCCGGGATCAGCCCGAGGACCATCGCGTGGAGCGGATCGATCTGGCTGCCGAAGGCCCCGGCCAGGCGGACCTCGTCGACCGTCTCGATGCCGGCGTGGTCCATCAGGAGGCGGACGCCGGCGTAGAGGGCGGCCTTGGCGAGCTGGATCGCCCGGACGTCGTTCTGGGTGATCGCGATCCGCTGGCGGCCCTCGGCCGTAGCGTCGTGGAGCACATAGCTGAACGTCCGGCCGTCGGCGACGACGCGCGGCGTGCGCGCGGCGAGCGACCCGTCGACGATCCCGTCCGGCGTGATGACGCCGGCGAGGAACAGCTCCGCGATCACCTCGACGATCCCGCTGCCGCAGATCCCCGTGATGCCGGTCTCGGCGGTCGCCTCGGCGAAGCCGGGATCGTCCGACCAGAGCTCGGAGCCGATGACCCGGAAGCGCGGCTCCAGCGTCTCGCGGTCGATCCGGACCCGCTCGATCGCGCCCGGCGCCGCGCGCTGGCCGCCGGAGATCTGGGCGCCTACGAACGCCGGGCCGGTCGGCGAGGACGCGGCGAGCACGCCGTCGCGGTTCCCCAACACGATCTCGGCGTTCGTCCCGACGTCCACGACGAGCTCCACGACCTCCGACCGATGGGGCGCCTCGGCCAGGATCACTCCGGCGGTGTCCGCGCCGACATGGCCGGCGATGCAGGGGAGGACGTAGACGCGCGCGCCCGGATGCGTGACCAGGTCCAGCTCGGCGGCCTGGACCGTGACCGCGCGATCCGTCGCCAGGGCGAACGGCGCCGAGCCGAGCGGGATCGGGTCGATCCCGAGCAGGAGGTGGTGCATGATCGG
>DATBGP010000388.1:0-2124 GCA_036557925.1 Candidatus Limnocylindrales bacterium
TGGATCCGTCGCCGGAACGACGGCTCCACGCGCACGTCGGCGACCCGGACCCGGGCGCTCACCACGGTCCCCTCCTCCACCCACACGAGCTCGCCCAGCCGCCGCATCTCGCGCAGGTCGTCGTAGCGGCGCGGGAGATGGAAGAGCAGCTCCCGAACGGTCAGGAACCCGATCAGCCGGCCGGCGCGCTGGAGCAGGTTCGCCGCGCTCAGCCCGGACCGGTTGAGCATCGTGTCGAGCAGCGCGCGGGGGTCGCTCGGCGGCGGTGGGGCCGCCACGGAGGACCGCGCGGCGCGAGGCGCCCCGGACCGGGCGGGTCGCTTCGTGTCCGGGCCCGCCACTCCCCTACTCGGCCGAGATCAGGTAGCGGTAGTGGGGCTGGCCGCCGTGGACGACCTCGACCTCCGCCCCGAGCCGCGAGCCGATCCTGCGGGCGACCGCCTCGGCCTCGAGGAGCGTCGCATCCTCGCCGTAGTAGAGCGTCACGAGCTCGACGCCGGACGGGAAGGTCTCCATCGCCTTCAGGACCGCCCGATCCCGGTCGCCGTCGACCGCCACGAGTCCGTCGTCGGGGTCGAGGGCGATCGTCTGGCCCTTCTTCACCTTCTTCCCGCCGATCCGCGCGTCGCGGACCGCCTCGGTGACCTGGACCGTCGCGAGCCCGCGGCCGGCCTTCGTCATCGGCTCGACGTTCGCCGCCGCGTCCTCGTCCGGGTCGAAGGCGAGGAGAGCCGCGACGCCCTCTGCGGCGTTCCTGGTCGGGACGACGACGAGCCGGCGGTCCTCGCAGATCCGGGCCGCCTGCTCGGCGGCGAGGCGGACGTTCGGGTTGTTCGGCAGGAGGATCACCTCGCGGGACCTCGCGAGCCGGGCCACCCGGAGCAGCTCGCCCGTGCTCGGGTTCGCGGTCTGGCCGCCGTGGAGGACATGGGCGACGCCCAGGTCGCGGAACAGCTTCTCGAGCCCGTCGCCGGCGACGACGGCGACGATGGCGGGGCCGAGCGCCGGATCGACGGCCACGTCGCTCGGATGGGCGCCGTTCGCGGAGGCCGGCGCGAGATCCGCCGGCGAGACAGCCTTCGTCGACGCGGCGGGCCGGGGCTTCGTCGCCACGGCCACCGATGCGTCCGGTGCCGGCGCCGGCGCGGCGGTTCCTGCGGTCGGCGCTGTCGCCGCCTCGTTCGTCGCCCCGACGAACGAGGTCGCCCGCGCCTCGCGGACGTCGTCCGCCATCGTGTCGAGGTTCTCGATCGTGATCCGGGTCAACGTCCCGAGCGAGAGCCCGTAGCCGATCACCTCGTCCGGCCGCTCGTTGTGGACGTGGACCTTGACCATCCGATCGTCGCCGCCCACGAGCACGGAGCTGCCGATCGACTCGAGGTGCGCCTGGATGGACCGGCCGTCGAGCGGCCGACCTTCGGCCGCGGTCAGGATGAACACGGTCTCGTAGCCGAAGGCATCCTCCTCCAGCGCCGCCACTCCGGCCCGGAATGAGGGCGCCACCGCCCGTCGCTCCTCGGCGTGGGCGGGCGGCACCGCGCCGGCCGCCCCGTGGACGGGCCGGCCCTGGACGCTGAGGAATGCGCCCTCGAAAAGCCGGAACAGGCCTTGCCCACCCGAGTCCACGACCCCGGCCTCGCGTAGGATCGGCAGGAGCGACGGCGTCTTCGCGACCGCCCTCCGCGCGCCCTCGACGGTCGCGCCGAGCACGGTCTCCATCGCGTCGTCCCGCTCCGCCGCCTCGACCGCCGCGGCCGACGCCTCGCGGATGACCGTGAGGATCGTCCCTTCGACCGGCTTGCCGACCGCGCCGTACGCCGTGTGCGTCCCGATGGAGAGCGCGCCCGCGAGATCGAGGCCGTTGAACCGGCGCTTGCCGGCGAGGCCCTCGGCGACGCCCCGGAGGATCTGGCTCGTGATCACCCCGGAGTTGCCGCGGGCACCCATCAGCGCCCCGTGGCTGACCGCGGCCGCGAGCCGCTCCACCGTCCCGTCCCTGCCGACGACCTCCGCCTCCTCGAGCGCGGCCCGGACGGTCGCCAGCATGTTCGTGCCCGTGTCGCCGTCCGGCACGGGGAACACGTTCAGGGCATTGATCTCGTCAACGTGGGCCTCGAGGTTGGC
>DATBGP010000389.1:0-1991 GCA_036557925.1 Candidatus Limnocylindrales bacterium
GCGCCTCGATGCCCGTGCGCTCCACGACGCCGCGGATGCGGTCGACGATCTCGCTCCGGGGAAGGCCGAGGTTCTCGGGCCCGAAGGCGAGCTCCCCCTCGACGGTCGACCCGACGATCTGCTTCGCCGGGTCCTGGAGCAGCGTCCCGATCGTCCGGGCGATGTCGCGGAGCTTCAGATCGGTCGTCGGCGTGCCCTCGACCCGGACCGAGCCCGTCAGCTCGCCCGGGTAGGCGTGCGGGATCAGGCCGTTGATCGCCCGGATCAGGGTGCTCTTGCCGCAGCCGGAGGGGCCGGCGACGAGCAGGACCTCGCCCGGCTCGATGGACAGGTTGATCTCCCGGATCGCGGGCTCGGTCGCTCGCCGATAGCGGAAGGTCAGGTTGTCGATCTCGACGAGCGGCGAGGTCACCGTCCCGTGATCGTGACCGGGCGGTCGACCGCCAGGCCGAGGCGCGCCGCGGCATTCCCCTGGTTGTCGGCGAAGGAGAGCTGGCCCTCGGAATCGGACATGAGGACGGACGAGCCGAGAGGCACGCTGCCGAAGGTGATCCCCCAGACCGTGTCCTCGACCACCGACCCGCCCCCCGCGGTCCCCGTGCCGGGCCCGCCGTTCGCGCCGTCCACCGCGGCCTCGGCGCCGCCCCCGATCGGCCCGAAGGTCAGCCGCAACGGCCGGCCGGCGACGAGCGGCCCGACCGCGTTCGTCAGGTCGAGCATCGTGCCGGCGAACGTGACGTTGCCGTAGATCATCACGCTCACGATCTGTGTCTCCAGGCGACCGTCGCGGACGGTGGCCGTCGGGTGGGTCAGGCGGATCAGGTCCGGGATCGAGACCGTCGGCCCGACGGACTCGAAGGGCACGCCCATCGCGAGGTGGGCGGCGGTCGGCGCGAAGATGTCGCGGCCGTGGAAGCTGGACGAGATGACTGGCAGCCACAGGTCACGGTTCTCGAGCGTCCGGGCCTCCACGATCCCGCCCAGGCGCTCCGCCGCGTCGATCAGCAGCCCGTTGTCGGGCCCGATCAGGACGTCGCCCCGGGCGACCTTCAGGGCGATGGGAAGCCGGGCCGTCCCGACGCCCGGATCGACCACGGCAACGTGCGTCCCGACCGGCATGTGCGGCAGGGCGAAGACGAGGCTCCTGGACCCGTCCCGGATCGAGTACCGCGGGACGAAGTGATTGACGTCGATGATGTTCGCGTCCGGCGCGATGCCGAACATCACCCCGCGGCAGACGGCGGGCGCAGCCGGGCCGAAGTCGGACAGGAACGTGATCACCGGCCTCGCCATCAGGCGGCCCGGATCCGGATCGAGTCGTCCACGCGCAGCCCGAGGCGCGCCGCGATGCTCGCCTGGTTGTCGGACAGCGAGATCGTCCCCGACGAGTCCTGGTAGAGGAGCGGCGCGCCGACGGCGAGCTGGCCGAACGTCTTCTGCCAGGTCAGGTGGAGGGGCTCGCGGGCGTCGCCGATCTCGACGACGAGCGGCCGGCCCGGCTCGAGCGGACCGACGGCCGCGGCCAGGTCGTCCGGCCGGCCGGCCAGCCGGGCGTTGCCGAAGCTGTCGAGGTAGACGATGCCGGTCTCGAGCCAGCCGTCGTGACGGACGGCGGTCGGCAGCGCGAGCGGCACGAGCTCGTCGGTCGGGAGAACCGGTCCGACCGCTTCGAACGGCGTCCCGGCCGCGAGGTGAGCGCCGACCGGGCTGAAGATGTCGCGGCCGTGGAAGGTGGACGAGGTCGCGGACGGCAGCCAGAGGTCGCGGTTCTCGAGGATCCGGGCCTCGGCGATCCCGCCGAGCGCCTCCGCGACGGGTCGGAAGAGGCCGTTGTCCGGGCCGACGAGGACGTCCCCGCGCGCCGTCCGGATCGCGATCGGATGGCGCTCCGTGCCGACGCCCGGATCCACCACCCCGACCGCGACGCCGACGCGGAAGTACGGCAGCGCGCCGGCGAACAGGATCGCGCCGTCGCGGATCGCGTACTTCCG
>DATBGP010000390.1:0-11314 GCA_036557925.1 Candidatus Limnocylindrales bacterium
TCGTCTTGGTCCCCTGGCCCATCTCCGTGGAGCCGGTCAGGATTCGGACCCGGCCGTCGGCGCCGAGCTCCAGCGAGGCGACGCTCGCGAGCTTGACCTCGCCGGATCCGGTGAAGCCCGCGCCGTGCCAGGCGAGGGCGACGCCGATCCCCGATGCCGACCGATCGCGCGACGTTCGGAGCGGCGAGCCCGGGACGATCCCGGATCCCGCGCGACGCGCTCGCGCCCGCTCGGTGCGAGTCCGGACGCCCTCGAGCTCGGCCGCCTCGGCGGCCCGCTCGAGGACCTCCTCCGCCGCCACGCTCTCGCGCAGGATCTGGCCCGTCGGCGTCTCGTCGCCGAGGCGGTAGAGGTTCCGCCGCCGGATCTCGAGCGGGCTGATCCCGAGCGCCTCGGCCAGACGGCCCATCTGGATCTCCGCCGCGAACTCGACCTGGGGGGCTCCGAACCCCCGGAAGGCGCCGTTCGGCGGGGTGTTCGTCCGGGTCGCCCGGGCCCGGATCCGGACGTTCGGGCAGCGATACGGGCCGCCGGCATGGATCGCGCCGCGGGACAGGACGACCGGGGTGAGCGTGCAGTACGCGCCGCCGTCCATCACGACCTCGATCTCCTGGGCGACGAGCGTCCCGTCGGCCTTGACCCCGGTCCGGTGCGTCACGACGGCCGGATGCCGCTTCGTCGTCGCCGAGAGGTCCTCGTGGCGGTCGTAGATCATCCGGACCGGCTTCCCGGTGCGCCGGGCGAGGAGCGCCGCGTGGAGCGCGATGATCGAGGGGTACTCCTCCTTGCCGCCGAACCCGCCGCCGGTCTCGGCCTGGACCACCCGGGCCTGGACGTCGTCCAGGCGGAGGGCCCGCTTCAGGGCCTTGTGGATGTAGTACGGGCACTGGAGCGAGCCGTGGACCGCGACGCCGCCGTCTTCGCGCGGGACGGCGATCATCGCGTTGTTCTCGATGTAGAGCTGCTCCTGGTGGCCGACCCGGTAGGTCCCCTCCAGGACGAGGTCTGCCCCCGCGAAGCCGGCCTCGAGATCGCCCGACGCGATGTCGTAGTGGGCGAACACGTGGTCGCTCTCCAGCGGGTCGAAGACGGGCGGGAGGGGCGTCGAGCGGATCGAGATGCCGGCGCGGGCGTGGCGAAGGGTCTCGCGATCGGGCGCGGCCAGGAGCACGAGCGGCTCGGCGTGATGCTGGATCTCGCCCCCGATCGGGACGAGGACGGGCTGGTCGTCGCTGATCAGGCTGACGATGTTCTCGCCGGGGATGTCGGATGCGGTGACGACCGCGATCGGCGACCAGTTGAGCGCCGGGTCGAGGTCGAAGCCGTCGAAGCGGGCGTGGGCGTCCGTGGAGCGGATCGTCGCGCCGTACCAGGCGCCCGGAAAGACGAGATCGTCCGCGTACTTCGCCTCGCCGGTGAGCTTGGCCGGTCCCTCCCGGCGGAGCGGCGCGGTCCGGGCACGACCCGGCGCGATGGTCCCGGGCTCGATGACGAGCGGGCCCGGAGCGGTCCGGCGCGGCGCGACCGGGGTCATCGTCCGGCCGGGCGGGGTCCGGATCGTCATGCGCGGAACGTCCCTCCTTTTCGTGAGCGTACCACCGGGCGACCGCCGGGACGGGCTCCGATGGCAACCTCCCCGGACCGCCCCGGACCGCCCCGGAGCACACCCTCGGATGGAGATCCGCCCCGGTCCCCATCCGGCCCCAACCGACCGGACTCGCTCGTTGCTGCATCGCACCGGCAAACGGGTGGGGAGCCCCCAGGACCATCGTCAGGGGGTGGGCCGTTCTCTATCGTGGCGATCGCTTCGTCGCTCCGTCCACGCGTTCATCCGGTCCTCGGGAGCCCTCATCGATGGATACGCCGACGATCGTCACCGTCGCCCTGGCGATCAACGTCGTGGTGGCGGCCCTGGCGATCACCCTGCCCTGGCTGATGGCCCACCGCGCGCGATCCGCTGCGCGACGAGCCGCCGAGCCGGCGAGCGGAACGCGCGCCTCGACCTCCTCCGCCGCGGCGGCCGTGGCGGCGACGAGATCGCTCGACGACGATCCCGGACAGCCGTGGTTTCCGGCCACGTCCGTGCCCGTCGACCCGCGACCGGCGGCCGCCTCCGGGTTCGCGCTCGATGCGTCCACGGCGCTCGACCTCGGCCCGGCGTGGACGCGTTGGCTCGCCGAGGAGGAGGCCCGCGTCCGGCGCTTTCACCGACCCGCCACGATCGTGCTCGTCGAGCTTGCCGGTCTGGACCGCCTCGCGGAGCGTCTCGGCGGCGAGGCCGCGGACCGGCTCATCCCGCCGATCGCGACGACGCTCCGCCGCGATGCCCGGGCGACGGACCATCTCGCCCGCCTGGGCCCGACGCGTTTCGCCGCCCTCCTGACCGAGACGACCGAGGTCCAGGCGATCAACTGGGTCGAGCGCGTGCGGAGTGCCTGCGACGTCTGGCTCGAATCGGGGGCCGTCGCGCTCCGCCTCTCGATCGGCTGGTCGGAGATCGGCCCGGATCGACCCGCCGACGTCGCCCTGCTCGACGCGGAGCGGCGTCTCTTCGCCGAGCGCGAGCGCACTCGCCGCCAGCTCGCCCGCCCGGACGACGACCCGCCGATCGAGATGCCCACGATCCAGTCCTCGAGCGCGCAGCCCACGCAGGCCCACGCGTGAGGACCCTGCCCGTGCGCTGGGTGGGCGCCCGTGTCCGCAGAGGTGGACTCCGGGTCGGATGGGACCACTGTCACGCCCGACCGGTACGGACGGTCGGCATCGCGACGCTGCCGCCGGGCGGAGGATCGCCGAGCGCACGGCCCGCGGGGCCGCCGCCGGAGACGGACGGCCGCGACGGCGCGGCCGGCTGCTACATGACCCGAGGCGACGCCAGTGAACCTGCACTTCCGGCGAACCGACGACCCCGCGTCGGACGCCCCGGTCGGAACGCCGACCACTCCGCCCGACGACCCGGAGCCGGCCCCCGGCTTCCTCGTCGAGCGGCTGGGGCTCCCCGCCGGCGACGAGATCGATGATGCGTCGTCGGTGGTCGCCGAGCTCCCCGATGAGCCCCTCCCGGATGACCCGGCCGCTTCGTCGGCCCGCCCGGCGGACGACGGCGACGGCTGGCCCGCCATGGATCCGGAGCCGGACATGACCACCCCCGCCCCGGGCCTCGCTCGCCCGAACGGCTGGAGCGATCCGGTGACCAGCGCCGACGGGCCCCATTACTGGGACCGCCTGCTCTCGAGCGAGCGCGACCGGATCCGGCGCTACCGCCGGCCCGCCACGGTCGTCTTCATCGAGCTCGTCCATCTCGACCAGCTCGGCGCGCTCTGGGGCGAGGACGTCGCCGCCCAGTCCCTGGTTCGCGTGGGACGCACGATCATGCGCCAGACCCGCTCGAGCGATCACGCCGCACGGATCGACGTCGCCCGCTTCGGGGTCTTCCTCCCCGAGACGAACGAGATCGCCGCGATCAATTTCGTCGAGCGGGTCCGGACCGCGATCGAAACCTCGCTCGGCCTGATGGCCGAGACGGTCCACGTCGCCATCGGCTGGGCGAGCCCCGGTGACGGCAACCTGGACTCGGCCCTCGAGCTGGCCGAGACGCGCCTCGCCGCGGAGCTCGCGGCCGAAGCCTAGGGTCCGGCGCTCGCCGACCCGGTCGGCGCGGAATCGTCCGGGCGTCGGGGTGGCGTCCGATCCCGGGAACTGGCCTCGACCTATCCAAGCGGCCACCGCCCCACCCCACGAACCGGCCGCCGCTCGCTGAGCGAGCACTGTGTCGCTCCGCGGGGCCTGCATCCGATGCCTCTCTCGCGGACCGATCCTTCCGTCCGCCGGAGAGGCCCGCAAACCGCCAAACTGCTCGCCCGGCGAGCCATCCATCGAGGGAACAGAGCCCGGCCGACGCAGTGCTCGCTGGGCGATCAGCGCTGCGAGGTGACTGCGCCGTCGGCGGCGGCCGAGGAAGGAACAAGCGCCCGGCCCGGCAGGATTGTCGGTTGCCGCCTCCGAGCTAGGCGATCCCCCGGATCACGTACCGCGGCACCCAGCCCTCCACGCCCTCTGGCGTGCGGATCTGGAAGAACGCCGCGTCCTCGCCGATCAGCTCCACCTCGTCGTTCCTGTCGACGCGGCCGACCTCGGCGGTGCGCACGTCGTCGGGCCCGGCGGAGATCCGGACCTGGCGATAGCCGATCTTGCCGCGCTGGACGCCCTTCGCGGCCTTCTTCGTGAACTTCATCGCCTCGCGGGCATTCGGGTTGACCCAGGCCGCCCGCGCGGCGGCGACGGCCGCGAGCGGGGCGTCGTCGTTGACGGTTGCCGGATCGGCCTCGGCCTCGGCCTCGACGACCGGCTCGGCGACAGGCTCGGCTTCGACGGCCGGCTCGGCGACAGGCTCGACGGGCGACGGAGCGGCCGCTTCGGGAGCCGGCTCCGCCTGGACCGGGGTCGAGGGGCGGGCGTCGGCGGGCTCGGGTTCGGGCTCGGTCACCGGCTGCGGCTCCAGCGCGGGCGTCGGCTCGGGCTCTGCCTCGGCGGCCGGGTCCGATGCGGCCACGTCCGCGGCCGGCTGCGGCTCGATCAAGGGCTCCGGGACAGGCTCCGGCTCGGCCCCCAAGGGGTGAACCTCCGCGACGGGCCCGACGTCGACCTCCGGTTCGGGCGCGACCTCCGCCTCTGCCACAAGCGCCGTCCCGGCCGCGAGCGGTGCGTCGTCGTCGACGGCAGCCGGATCGGCCGCCGGATCGGAGGCCGCTGACTCCGCGGCCGCGCCGACGGGCTCGGGCGCGACGAGCGTTGCGACGGCCGGGGCGATCGCGTCGCCCGGACCCGCTTCCTCGTCCTCGTCTTGCCGACGTCGCCCGGCCGCGACGAGCAGCATCGAGCGCGACGCGACGAGCGCCAGGAGCTGGGGCCGGCGCAACACGAGCGCGAACAGGATCACGCCGAGCGACGACGTGATCGCCCAGAAGAGGATCGGCAGCGGCGAGCCGTGCTCGAACGGAGACGCCGCCGTGGTCGCGGTCGCGCTGCCGCCACCGTTCGGACCCGACGGGCCCTTCGGCCCGGACGAGCCATTCGGCCCCGAGGAGCCGCCGGTGTCGACGGGTCCGCCGCCGAGCGGGCCGTGATCCCGGTCGCCGGCACCGTACGAGCCGAGTGTCAGGGGGGCCGTGCTCGCATGGACGGTGACCGACGGCGAGGGCGAAGCCGAAGGCGAGGGAGCCGGCTTCGCGGTGGGCTTCGCCGTCGGCTTCGGGGTCGGCGTCGGCTTCGCGGTGGGCCTCGGCGTCGCGGCCGGCGCAGTGGTCGGGCGCGGCGTCGCCTTCGCGGTCGGCTTCGGTGTCGGCTTCGGGGTCGGCTTGGGCGTCGGCTTCGGTGTCGGCTTGGGCGTGGGCTTCGGGGTCGGTGTCGGGGTCGGCTTGGGCGTGGGGGTCGGGGTCGGCTTCGGCGTCGGTGTGGGCGTCGGCTTCGGGGTGGGGGTCGGCGTCGGCGTCGGCGTCGGCGCGGTCACATGGATCGGGCCGAGCAGCCCGCCTGAGGGTACGTTGACCTCGTCGCTGTCGGTTCCGGTGTCGCCGTTGTGCGCCCGGAACCGGAACCGCCAGCTGCCGACCGGGAGCTTCGTCGTGACCCGGTACGACGCACCGCTGGCGAGGTCGCCGCCGGCGTACGCGAGGTTGAACGGCCCGATTCCCTGGCCCGGGAAGCGGACGATCACCCAGTCGATCGAGCACGGCGGCACGCCATTGTCGCGAACCGTCACCGAGAAGGTGAAGTTCGTCGCGGTCGTCCCGCTGAGCGCCGACACGGCCGGATTGCTGATCGAGAGCGTGTGGTTGTCGCAGTTGCCGGCCGCGGCCACGACCTGGATCGCCGGTGACTGTGGCAGCCATGCGGGCACGGCCACCCAGCTCGCCACGATGAAGATCGCCGCGAGCGCGACTCGTCGCACGGTCATGCCCCTCGCACGCTCGTGAATCACGTCGTCTGTCCGAGCCCCACCGGCTCCAGCGCCGACGGTAGGGGCGAAAGGCCGGAAGCGTCTCTGGGGCCATCGGCCCCACCAGCCGGTACTTTCGGAACGAGCACATCGGACCGCGGACCGCGTAGAAGGGTGGTCCTGAGCCCGAAGAGGACATCGACACCGTGGATTCGCCGGGCTCGTCTCCGCCGCCATCGCGGGGGCGCGGCCGACTTCAGACCATCCGGACCCGACTGATCGCCGGGATGCTGCTGCCGTTCGTCACGCTCATGGGCGTGGCGACGATCCAGGCGTTCGCCGGCACGCCCACGCCGCTCGCGGACCGCCTGCCGGCGCTCCTCGTCCTGACCGCGGCCGCGATCGCGATCCCCGTGGCGATGGCTCTCGCCGCATCATCGATCCTCGATCAGGCGCGCGCGATCGAGGCGGACCGCTCGGAGCTCGTCGAGCTCTACGACCAGGCCCGCGTCGAGGCCACGATCGACGGCCTGACCTCGCTCGGCAACCATCGGGCGTTCCAGGACGAGCTTGCCCGCCAGCTGGCCGCGATCGAGCGGAGCGACGCCGCGCTGGCCCTCCTCCTCGTGGACGTCGACGACCTCAAGACGGTGAACGACAACCGCGGCCACGTCGCCGGCGACGACCTGCTCGTGACGATGGGTCGGATCGTGTCGACGAACCTGCGCAGCACCGACCGCGCCTTCCGGGTCGGCGGGGACGAGTTCGCGATCCTCCTGACCGACGCCGACCTCGACACGGGGATCGCGGTCGCCCGCCGGATCCTGGCCGCGGCGCTCAGTGGCGGCGGCGACGCGAGCGAGGGCGTCGAGCCCTTCTCGCTCTCGATCGGCGTGTCCGCGGTGCCGGCCCCGACGAGCGACCCGCGGCTCCTCTATCGCAACGCCGACGCCGCCCTGTACTGGGGCAAGCGACACGGCCGGACGGCGGTCGTGGCCTACGATCCGCGACTCCACGGCGACGGCAACGGTCCGCGACCCGTCGCCGAGCTGGCCGCCGGGATCGAGGCGGTCATCGCGTCGCGTGCGGTCACGCCGGTCTACCAGCCGATCTTCTCGATGGAGACCGGCCTGCCGATCGGCTACGAGGGCCTCGTCCGGCCGACCGCCGCCGCTCCGTTCGGCGACCCGGGCTCGATGTTCATGGCCGCGGAGGCGGCAGGCCGGACGGTCGAGCTCGACCTGCTCTGCCTCGAGACGGTGGCCGCCGGCGTCGGCACGCTCGAGGAGGGCGTCTACATCAGCGTGAACCTCTCACCCCGGACGCTCGAATCGCAGCTGTTCCGGGCGGGCGAGCTGAAGGCGATCTTCCACCGCAACGGGATCCGCCTCCACGAGGTCGTGCTGGAGCTCACCGAGCGCGAGCCCGTGGAGGACCTGGACCAGCTCCGGAAGAACGTGGCCGCCTGCCGGCGTGCGGGGATGCGGATCGCCGCCGACGACGTCGGCGCGGGAAACGCCGGGCTGCGCCTCCTGAGCGAGGTGAGCTTCGAGATCGTGAAGATCGACCTGTCGCTCGTCCAGGGCGTGGCGCTGCACGACCCGTCGCACGCGGTCCTGCGGGCGCTCCAGGAGCTCGCGTCGCAGTGGAAGGCGACGGTCGTCGCGGAGGGCGTCGAGACGGCCGAGCAGCTGGCGACGATCCGCGAGCTCGGGATCAAGGCGGGCCAGGGCTACCTGCTCGGCCGACCGATCCCGACGCGCGAGTCGCGACAGCTCGATCTCGACGAGCTGTCCGGCGTCACCGCCGCTGCGGACGAATCGCCGACGCCGTACGTCCTGGCGCCGTCGGCCGTGCTCGGCCGGGAGCGCCTGACCGACGTGCCCGAGAGCTCGGAGCCCGCCGCCTAGGCTCGTTCCCGGCGCCCCGCGCGCCGGTTCCCGGAACCGCGTCAGTCGACCCCGTGGCGGAGGCTGCGACCCGGCGTCGCGCCGGTATGGCGATCGCCGTCGACGACCAGGACGCCGTTCACGATCACCCGGTCGATCCCGATCGGCCAGCGCCGCGGATCGTCGACGGTCGCGTCGCTCCGGATCGTCCCCGGGTCGAAGACGACGAGGTCGGCCGCCGCCCCGTCGCGGATCGCCCCGCGGTCCCGAAGCCCGAGCCGGGCCGCCGCGGCGCTCGTCATCCGGCGGACGGCCTCCTCGAGGCCAAGGATCGCCTCGTCCCGGACGAACTGGCCGAGGATCCGCGGGTAGCTGCCGTACGTCCGCGGGCTCGGCTTGTCGCCGACGAACGTGCTGTCGGTCCCGACCATCCCGACCGGATGGCGCAGGAACCGCCGGATGCCGTCGGTGTGCGGGCCGGGCGTGACCTCGTTCGGGCGGAGGTCCTCGTCGAGCAGCAGGTCGCAGAGGACGTCGACGGGATCCCGGCCGAGGTCGTCGATCAGCGCGCCGAGCGTCCGGCCTTCGTAGGGGCGGTATTCCGGTCGCGAGAGCTGGCCGAGCCGGACGTCACGGAGGCCGCCCGCGCCGGCATAGAGCTGTCCGCGCTTCGTGAGGTCGTCGCGGATGCGCGCCCGGACGTCGGCGTCCGCCAGGCGCTCCTTCGTCGCCTGGGGGCCGCCGTCCTGGACCCAGATCGGGATGAGGATCAGCAGGCGGGTGCTGGCCCACTCGTAGGGGTAGGCATCGAACGTGACGTCCTGCCCGGCTGCGCGCGCGTCGTCAACGAGCTGGAGCATCTGGTCGGGCGTCCCCGGGAACGTCTGGCGGTGGTAGAAGTGGGTGATGTGGGCCGGGGCATCGCCGCGCCGCCCGATCTCGATCGCCTCCCGGAAGGGGTCGAGGAAGCGGTCGCCGAGGCTGTACCGCACGTGGGTGTGGTAGAAGCCGCCGGCCCTCCCCGCCTCGTTCGCGAGGGTGGCGAGCTCGTCGGTCGTGGCATAGGCGCCGGGCGGATAGTCGAGCCCCGAGCTCAGCCCGAACGCCCCGTCCGTCATCGCCTCGCGGACGACTGCCCGCTGGCGATCCATCGCGACGGCGTCCGCCGGCCGGTCGTGCCAGCCGAGCGCCGCGATCCGGACCGGCGTGTTGCCGACGAGGGTCGCGACGTTGATCGATCGGCCGTCCAGGCGGTCCAGGTACGAGGCGACGCTCGACCAGTCCCAGTCGAGGCCGTCGGGGTCGCCGTCCAGGCCGGCGTTCATCTGGCGGAGGCGGCGGAGGTCCTCGGGGTCGAGGAACGGCGCGTAGCTCAGGCCGTCGACTCCGACCAGCTCGGTCGTGATGCCCTGGCGCACCTTGGGCTCGTGATGCGGGTCGGTGAGGATCACGAGGCCGCCGTGGGAATGCAGGTCGATGAACCCGGGCGCCACGACCCGCCCGGTCGCGTCGATCGTTCGTCCCGCGCTCGGCGTCTCCGTCCCCGACGCGAGCTCCCGGATCCGGTCGCCCTCCACGACCACCCTCCCCGGCCGCCCGGGCGCCCCGGTCCCGTCGACGATGGTTCCGCCGACGATCAGGATCTCGACGCTGTCAGCCACGATCGGCCGCCTCTCGGCGCCCACCGCCCGACGATTGCCCGCTGACTGGGCACTGCGTCGAAGGGCGATCCCGTCCTTCAACGAATGGAGCGCTGACCGAACCGTTCGTCGAAGAAGCGCCGCAGTCGCGCCCACCTGGGCCACTGACGCGCCGGTCCTTCGACGTAAGGCCCGATGAACGGGCAATTGATGGCGGGCGCAGGGCGTCGCGCGATGCTGCCGCCCCATGACGAGTCGAGGCGGACCGATCACGCGGGCTCGCCGGATCGCAGCCGATGACGATGCCCGCGTTCGGACGGAGATCGAGCGCGGGCGCCGGATGGCCGGCGTCAGCTATGCCGATCTCGCACGGACCTGCGGCATGTCCCGTTCGTCCGCCCAGCGAGCCCTCCGCGGTCAGCGTCGAGCGGATGCGATGGAGCTGGCCTGCCTGGGCGCCGCCGTGGGGTTGGACGTCCGGCTGCGTGCGTATCCGGGAGGCGATGCGATTCGCGACGCGGGCCAGGCGAGGCTGCTCGAGCGCCTCCATCGCGAGGTGCACCCGATCCTGCGATGGCGGACAGAGGTGACGCTGCCCGACGACGGGGATCTGCGTGCCTGGGATGCGGTGATCAACGGGCCTGAATGGCAGCTGCCCGTCGAGGCGGAAACGGTCCTGGACGACCTCCAGGCGCTGGAGCGGCGCCTGAACCTGAAGCTGCGCGACGGCCGCGCCGATCACCTGGTCCTCCTGATCGCCGACACGACGAGGAATCGACGCGCGCTGGCGTCTGCTCCCGCGTCATTCCGTGGCTGGCCACTCAGAACCCGGGACATCCTCGGAGCGCTCCGGGCGGGTCGCGATCCGGGAGCCGGCGGGATCGTCTTCCTGTGAGTCATGGGCGGGTGTCGGACCAGGACTGCAGCTCGATGCCGTTGCCCTCCGGGTCGGTCACGTAGCACCACGTCACGAACCGGCCGTCCGCCGTCCGGAGGGTCACGATCGAGCCGATCGAGCCGCCACCCTCGGCTAGCACGGCCTCCCGGGCGGCCGCGACCGACGGGACGACGAACGCGACGTGCTGGAATCCCGGACGGTTCATCGCGGGCGGCAGGCCCTCCGGCATGGCCGCGTACTGGTAGATCTCGAGCGTCGGGCCGGTGGGGCCCAGACCGGGCAGCCGCAGATGGACGCCACGCAGCGCCGCGTCCGGCACGCCGGTCCCCGCGGCCAGGTCCGGCCCCGAGTAGTCGCGCTCCGGCGGGACGAGCTCGCAGCCGAAGACCCGGGTGTAGAAGTCGGCCAGCGACCGCCAGTCGCGGGCGATGACGTTCAGGTGGCCGAAGCGGGCGTCGATCACGTCGGTCCCTCCAGTCGGCGGCCGCGGACCCAGGCGGCCCGGACCATGGTGGGCTCCGGGCGGAACATCAGTCGACCCACGAGCAGCTCCGGATCCGCGAGCCGGTCGGTATCGACGTCCTCCGCGCCGAGCGGCGCCGTCCGCGAACCATCGACTGCGATGAGGTCGGCCTCCTTGCCGGGCTCGATCGACCCGATCGCTTCTTCCAGCCCCAGCGCCCGGGCGCCGTCGAGGGTCGCGAGCCGCAGCCAGTCGAGCGGCCCGAGCGGGTTCGAGCCCGCGGGCTCCCCGTCCGGCGCCAGCGTCCGCCGGGACTGCTGGGCGTACGCCCCGGTCCGCATGACCCCGAACAGCGACAGCTCGGCGCCGCCGGACACGTCCGACCCGAGCCCGACCGTCAGCCCGGCGGCCAGACGCGACGCGAGGGGCATCACGCCGGCGCCGATGAACAGGTTCGAGGTCGGGCAGTGGGCGATCCGGGTCCCG
>DATBGP010000391.1:0-5447 GCA_036557925.1 Candidatus Limnocylindrales bacterium
CCGGAAGACGTGGGTGGCGATCGTGTGCCGACTGGCGGTCGGCGGTTCCTCGCCCCAGACGGCCTCTTCCAGGGCGTCGAGTCCGACCGGCCGGCCCGCGTCCATCGCGAGCCGCGCCAGGGTCCGCCGCTGGAGGCGACCGCCGGCCGACACCTCGGCGCCGTCGACCTCGAGGACGAGCGGACCGAGGATGCAGACCTCCACGGAGGAGACTGTACGCAAGCGCCTCGAACTGCGCCGACGAGCCGGACGTCCCGGGCTTCAGGCTCCTGTCGGGGAGGCGTCCTGGACGGCCTTCGGCCGTTCGCGACGCAGGATGTCGCGATAGATCAGGCCGCCGAGGACCAGGACCACCAGCCCGTTCAGGGCGGTGCCCGGCGTGAACGCGGCCGACAGGGCGGCGACGATTTGGTCGCCGAGCGGGACCAGGTTCGCGACCAGGCCGAACATCAGGCCACCGATCACGTCGACGAGGCCGACCGCGAGGCCGGCGATGACCAGCGAGCCGAAGGCGATCCCGACCTTCCGCAGGAACCGCAGCACCGGATGCATCTGGGCGATCATCGCCGCCTCCGCGCCGTCAAGACCCGCGATTCGAGAGGGCAGATCGGCACGTCCTCGGCCGTGCGCGAGCGGTCATCGAGCCAGGGCGCGTGCCGCGGCCAGCGCGCCGGCCGGCGGATCGTCCCGCAGCCAGTCGATGTCCGGCTCCGCGCGGAACCACGTGCGCTGGCGCTTCGCGAAGGCCTGGTTGCGGCGGATGTCCTCGGCGATCGCGGCCTCGCGGGTCAGCTCGCCGTCGAGGACGGCCCACGCCTCGCGATAGCCGATCGCGGAGAACGCGGGCAGCGCCGGGTCCCACCGCTCGCGGAGCGCCTTGGCCTCCTCGATCAGCCCGGCGTCGAACTGGGCGTTCGCCCGGCCGGCGATCCACTCCCGGTGCGTCTCGGGCTCGACCTCCAGCCCGATCCACGCCACGGGGCCGTCGTAGCCACGCGGGTCCGGCACGGGCGGCTCGCCTCCAGCGACCGTCGCCATCTCGAGCGCGCGGACCACCCGCCTGGGATTGGCGGTGTCCATTGCCGCGGCACGCTGAGGCGCGACGGCCCGCAGGCGCTCGACGAGCGGCTCGAGCCCGACCGCGAGGAACTCGGCCTCCAGGCGCGCGCGCACGGCCGGATCGGACGGCAGCTCGCCGACCGGCAGCCCGCGGGCGACGGCGCGCAGATACAGCCCCGTGCCGCCGACGAGGATCGCGAGCGCGCCGCGTTCGGCGATGGCGCCGAGTGTCTCGTCCGCGTGCGCGGCGAAGTCGGCGACCGTGAACGGCTGGTCCGGCTCGACGAGATCGATGCCGTGATGCGGAATGCCGCGCTGATCGGCCGCGCTGACCTTGGCCGTGCCGATGTCGAGGCCGCGATAGACCTGGCGCGAGTCCGCGGAGATGACCTCCGCGGCGATCCCCTCCCCCGTCAGCCGCTCGGCGACATCGATCGCGAGCCCGGTCTTGCCGGTCGCCGTCGCGCCGGCGATGACGAGGAGCGGCGGCCGGGTCACGACCAGCCGGCGGCGTCGAGGACCCGCTGAGCGACGTCCCGGACGGGTCCGACGCCGTCGACCACGGAGTCCGCGAGCGCAATCCCGCGTCCGGACGCGATCGCGTGGAGGGCCTCCGCGAGGTCGTCGGCCCGTGCGCGCGTGGGGTCCCCGCTGAGCCGCGCAGTGACGACGGCGGGCGACACCTCGAGGCGGATCACGACCAACGGCTCGCCGACGGACCCGCGTATCGCCTCGCGAAGGGCTTCCGTCTCGACGGTCCCGGCCAGGACGAACGAGGTCACGCCAACCGCCCGGTCGTTGGCGACGACCGAGGCAAGATTCCTGACGAGGAGCCGCGGGTCCTCGTGTCCGGCGGCCTCGACATTCGCCCAGGCGAGCCAGTCGAGATCGATCGCGGCGTATGGCTCGTCCCGGGCGTCGAGCAGGTCCGCGATCTCGGCGGCGACCGTCGACTTGCCCGCGCCGTAGACCCCGGTGAGGAGCAGTGCGCGACCCACGCCGGACTCAGACGGGGGCGCCGCGCAGGGCGTATGGGCCGGCGTGCTCGATGCGGGCCGTCACGAGACGCCCGAGAAGCTCCGGGCCGCCCGGCAGGTGGACGAGCTTGTGCTCACGGCTCCGGCCGGAGACGCGCGGGCCCGTCCGGCCCGCCTCTTCGGCGTCACCGGCCTCGTGGTCGTGGCTCCGTGGCGGCGTCACTGCGTCGACCAGCACCTCGACCTCACGACCCACGAACGCCCGGTTGCGCTCGAGCCCGATCGACTCCTGCACCGCGAGCAGCTCGTTCAGGCGCCCGCGCTTCGCGGTCGCGGTCACGTCGTCGGCGAGACGGGTCGCCGGCGTCCCGGGTCGCTCGCTGTACGCGGCGGCGAAGACCTGGTCGTAGCGGACCGTCTCGAGGAGCCTCAGGGTGGAGCGGAACTGCTCGTCGGTCTCGCCGCAGAACCCGACGATCACGTCGGTCGAGATCGCGATTCCGGGCACCGCCTCGCGGATCCGCGCGAGCCGCTCGAGATAGTGCTCGATCGTGTACTGGCGGCCCATCCGGCGGAGCACGGCGTCGTCGCCGCTCTGGACGGGGAGATGGAGGTGGGCGCAGACCGACGGACACTCCGCCATCGCCGCGATCAGCCGATCCGACAGATCCCACGGGTGCGAGGTCACGAACCGCAGGCGCGGGATCGCGGGCACGCCGTCGGCGGTCCGGATGGCGTCGATCGCCCGGATCAGCGCCGCGAGGTCCGGCCGGCCGTGGAGGTCCAACCGGCGCCCGGCCCAGCGGTCGGTGTCCACGTCGGCGAAGCGGGGTTCGGCCAACAGGTCGTGCCCGTACGAGTTCACGTTCTGGCCGAGGAGCGTCACCTCGCGGTAGCCGGCGGACGCAAGTGAGCGTGCTTCCTCGACGATCTCGTCGAACGGGCGGCTGCGCTCCGGCCCCCGGCTGAACGGGACGATGCAGTACGTGCAGGTCTTGTCGCAGCCGTAGACGATCGGCAGCCAGGCGCTGATGGCGGACTCGCGACGAACGGCTCCGCCGGCCACCGCGCCCGCCCGCGTGAACGGGAGGTGATCGGCGGCACCCACCGTCGACCGTCCGACGACCGTGGTGGCGGCACTCGCGACGCCCGTTGCGATCCCCACCGCCCCCTGCGCGGAGGCCAGGCCCAGCCGGTCGACGAGCTCCGGCTCCTCGTCGGGCCGCAGGAAGAGGTCCACCGCCGGGAAGCGGCGGCCCAGCCCCGCCCGATCCGGCTCGCGAACCGCACAGCCGGTCAGGACGACCCGCATCCCGGGGTTCGCGTCCTTCAGCCGCCGGAGGTGGCCCTGCCGGCCGATGACCTTCTGCTCGGCTGCCTCGCGGATCGCGCACGTGTTGATGACGACGAGATCGGCGGTCTCCATCGACGACGCCTCGGCGCAACCTGCCGCCAGGAGCCGCCCGGCCATCTCCTCCGAGTCGCTCCGATTCATCTGGCAGCCGAGCGTCCAGACGTGGAACGACGGCAGCGCCGGCGCCTCCGGGCGGAACTCGGCCAGCCGCGGCTCCACCGTCGGGGCGGCCGCCGACGACGGGGACGCACCCGCGACGAGCGTCGGATCGAGGACGGGAAGGGCTCGAACGCTCACGATCCGAGGGCAGCCCGGAGGTCGTCCGCCACCGACGACGGCACGTGCAGCGTCGCGTGGGTCTCGGCGTAGCTCATGAGGTCGCCATGGTAGTCGGACCCACCCGTGGCCAGCAGTCCGAGCGTCCGGGCGACCTGGCCCACCATCGTCACGGTGTCGGGCGGGAACGTCCGGTAGTAGACCTCCAGGCCGGCGAGCCCCATCGCCTGCAGCTCGCGGAGCAGGGCCATCTGCGACGGCGCCTCGGAGAAGTGGGCGAGCACCGGCAGCCCGCCCGCGGCGCGGATCGCCTCGATGGCCTCGCGCGGACCCATCCCCTCTCGCGGCACGTAGGCCGGCCCACCCCAGCCGATCAGCCGTTGGAAGGCGTCCTCCACGCTCGTCGCGTGGCCGGCGGCGATGAGCGCCCGGGCGATCGTGGGCCGGCCCAGCGCGTCGTCATCGTCGTCGAGCGTGAGGTTCGCCACCTGGGCGTCGATCCCGAGGCCGATCTCGCGCAGCCGGTTGACCGTCCGCTCGAACCGGATGCGGCGGGCGGCGCGCTGCGTCGAGATCGTCGCCTCGAACGCCTCGTCGGCCAGGTCCATCCCGAACCCGAGGATGTGGAGCTCGCCGTCCTGGAGCGGGATCCCGCGAGCGAGCGCGTTGATCTCGATGCCCGTGATCAGCTCGATCGACGCCGGCATCGCCCGGCCGAGGACGAGGTCGCGGATGCCCGCGAGCGTGTCGTGGTCGGTGATCGCGAGGGTCGTGATCCCGGCGGCCGCGGCATCGCGGACGAGCTCGACCGGCGTGAGAACCCCATCCGAACGGAGCGTGTGGGTGTGGAGGTCGACGGTCGAGGCGCCGCCGCCCCGCGCCGCGCGTGGGCCGAAGCCGCGCGCGTGGCGGCCCACTCAGACCTCCACGTAGCGCGCGATCCGCTCGATCGCGAGGGCTCGCCCGGTCGCGGGGTCGATGTCGATCTGGGCCGCGTTGAAGACCACCGCCCCGTCGCCGACCTCGAACCGCGTCGGCAGGGCGTTGATGAAGCGCGGCAGGACGGTCTTCGGGTCGAACCCGATGACGCTCCAGACCGGGCCGGTCATCCCGAGGTCCGTCTGGTACGCGGTCCCGCCGGGCAGGATCCGCTCGTCGCCCGTGACGACGTGGGTGTGCGTCCCGACCACGACGCTCACCCGCCCGTCGAGGTACAGCCCGAACGCGTTCTTCTCCGAAGTGAGCTCGCAGTGGAAGTCCACGAGACGGACCGGCGGGAGCGGCTCGGAGCTCTCCTCCAGAAGCGCATCGGCGTCCGTGAACGGGTTCTCGATCGGCTGCATGTAGGTCCGGCCCTGGAGGTTGATGACCGCCACGTCCGTGCCGTCGAGCGCCTGGTGGACGACCCAGCCGCGACCGGGCACGTCGTGGGTCCCGTAGTTCAGCGGCCGCAGGACGCGATCGCTGGACTCGAGGTACGGGTAGATCTCGCGCTTGTCCCAGATGTGGTTGCCGGACGTGATGACATCGACGCCGGCTCGCAGGAGGGCCTCCGCGGTCGACACCGTCAGGCCCATCCCGCCCGCGACGTTCTCGCCGTTGGCGGTGACGAAGTCGATGCCGCGCTCCTCGCGGAGTCCCGGAAGCAGCTGCTCGACGGCGGCCCGACCCGGCTTGCCGATCAGGTCGCCGATCATCAGGACGCGACAGGCGCCGGCCGGCCGCGGCGCGTCGCCGTTGACGGGGTTGCCGAGGCGCGTCCGGCCGATCGGGCCCGCGCC
>DATBGP010000392.1:0-3359 GCA_036557925.1 Candidatus Limnocylindrales bacterium
GTCGGCGAACGCGGCGGCCAGGCTGTCAAGGATGCAGCGGACGATAGCCGCCCGTCCAGCCGGCTCGCGTCCGTCCAGCCTGCTGGCCTCGTCGGGCCCCTCGGCGCTCGTGACCGCCGCGACGATCCGTGCCGGCATGTCGCCGGGCGGGAAGAAGGCCGGGTCGTCGGGGTCGATCCGCGGGCCGCCAACCGCCAATGCCCCGGCGCTCGCCAGCAGCTCCGCGAGATCGATCCGGAAGCCGCCGTGCTCCCACGCCCGGATCGATTCCTGGAGGAGCCACAGGCCGGTGACGTTGTGGAGGAAGCGGACCCGGCCGTCGACCCCGCCCTCGTTCGTGAAGTTCGCCAGGCGACTGGCCTCCGTCCGGATCGGCGCGTCCGTCTCGACGCCGACGAGGCCCCACGTCCCGCACGAGATCCAGGCCGCCTCGTCGTCCTCGGCCGGCACCGCGACGACGGCCGACGCCGTGTCGTGCGACCCGACGAGCGTCAGCTCGGCGTCGGGGGGCAGACCGGTCGCCGCCCGGATGGGCTCGAGGAGCGGCCCGAGCGGTTCGCCGGCGTGACGGATCGGCGCGAGAATCCGCGCCGGCAGGCCGAGCTCGCCGGCCAGGTCGCTCATCCACGTCCCGCTCGCGAGGTCGAACAACCCGGTCGTCGACGCGTTCGTCGCCTCGGCGACCCGGTCGCCGCTCAGCCACGAGCCGACGAGGTCCGGCATCAGCAGCATCGTCGCCGCCCGATCCAGCACCGCCGGGCTCGTCGCCGCGAGCTGGTAGAGCGTGTTGAACGGCATGACCTGGAGACCGGTTCGCGCGTAGAGCGCCTCCCGGTCGATCGCGGCGTCGACGCGCTCCATCCCGCGGGCCGTGCGGCCGTCGCGGTAGTGGAAGGGATCGTCCAGGAGCTCGCCGGCCTCGTCGACCAGGCCGTAGTCGACGCCCCACGTGTCGATGCCGACCGAGAGCACGTCGCCGGCCGCGGCCGCCGCCCGCCGCAGCCCCTCGATCGTCTCGCGCCGCAGGGCGGCTGCGTTCCAGTGAAGCCCGCCGGGCCGCTCGACCGGCTCGTTCGGAAAGCGATGGACCTCGGCGAGCTCCAGGTTCCCGGGCCCCACTCGGCCCACGACGACCCGCCCGGACGACGCACCGAGATCGACGGCGACGACCGACCCGGCCCGCCTGCGCGACCCGCTCACCGCCGGAACGGCTCGCTCACCGCAGGAACGCCGCAGCGACCCCCGCGTCGACCGGGATGTGCAGGCCCGTGGTCTGCGACAGGTCCCCGCCGACGAGCGCGAACACGGCAGCGGCGACGTGCTCCGGGAGGACCTCCTTCTTCAGGATGGTCCGCTGGGCGTAGAACTCGCCGAGCTTGTCCTCGGGGATGCCGTAGGTCCGGGCGCGGTCGGCGCCCCAGCCCTTCGCGAAGATCCCCGAGCCGCGGACGACGCCGTCGGGGTTCACGCCGTTGACGCGGATCCCGTACTGGCCCAGCTCGGCGGCGAGCAGCCGGACCTGGTGGGCCTGATCCGCCTTCGACGCGCCGTACGCCACGTTGTTCGGCCCGGCGAAGAAGGCGTTCTTGCTGACGATGTAGACGAGGTCGCCACCCGTGCCCTGCCCGATGAGGACGCGGGCCGCCTCGCGCGAGACGAGGAACGAGCCGCGGGCCATCACGTCGTGCTGGAGGTCCCAGTCGGCGACCGTCGTCTCGAGCAGCGGCTTCGAGATCGAGAGGCCGGCGTTGTTCACGACGATGTCGATCCCCCCGAAGGCGAGCGTGGCCGCCCGGAACGCGGCGACGACCTGCGCTTCGTCGGTGACGTCGGCGCCGACGGCGATCGCGCGGTCCGGCCCGCCGAGCTCGGCCGCGACGGCTTCCGCGCTCGTCGCGTCGATGTCGGCGACGACGACGCACGCCCCCTCCGCGGCGAGGCGGTGGGCGATCGCCTTGCCGATCCCCGAACCCGCGCCGGTGACGAGGGCGATCTTCGTCGCCAGCGGCTTCGCCGGCGGCAGGCGCCGGAGCTTCGCCTCCTCGAGGGCCCAGTACTCGATCCGAAACTTCTCCGCCTCGGGGATCGGGGCGTAGCTGGACAGCGCCTCCGCGCCGCGCATGACGTTGATCGCGTTCACGTAGAACTCGCCGGCGACCCGAGCCGTCCGCTTGTCGGCTCCGAACGAGAACATCCCGATCCCGGGAAGGAGCACGATCGCTGGATCGGCCCCCCGGATCGGCGGGCTGTCGGGGGTCGCATAGCGCTCGTAGTAGCGGCGGTACTCGGCGCGGTACGCCTCGTGGAGCTCGCGCAGCCGGGCCACGACCGTCTCGAGGTCCGCGGTCGGCGGAAGGTCGAGGACGAGCGGCCGGACCTTCGTCCGGAGGAAGTGATCCGGGCAGGACGTGCCCAGAGCCGCGAGGCGCGGGTGCTCGGAGCGGGCGAGGAAGTCGAGGACGACGTCGCCGTCCGTGTAGTGGCCGACCTGCTGCCGGTCGGTCGAGACGAGGCCGCGGATCACAGGCAGGAGCGTCGCCGCCCGGTCGTGCCGCTCACCCTCCGGCAACGCCTCGTTGCCCGCGACGACGGGACCGAACGGGTCCGCCCGCCCGTGCTCCCGGATGAACGCCTCGGCGGTCCGGATGATCTCGAGCGAGCGGGCCTCGCAGTCTTCCGAGGTGTCGCCCCAGGCGGTGATCCCGTGGCCGCCGAGGATGGCCCCGATGGCCTCCGGCCGGTCCCGTCGGATGGTGGCGAGGTCCAGGGCCAGCTGGAAGCCCGGCCGGCGCCAGTCGACCCAGGCCACCCGGTCGCCGAAGCAGCGACGCGTGAGCTCCGGGCCGTCGGCGGCCGTCGCGAGCGCGATCCCGGAGTCCGGGTGGAGATGGTCGACGTGATCGGCGTCGACGAGCCCGTGCATCGCCGTGTCGATCGACGGCGCGGCCCCGCCCGGCCCATGGAGGCAGTAATCGAGGTCGGCCACCATCTCTTCTTCATGCGCCTCGCCCGGATAGACGTGGACGAGCGCGCGCAGCCGGTCCAGCCGCAGGACCGCGAGGCCGGCCTCGGTCAGCGTGCCGAGATCGCCGCCCGAGCCCTTGACCCAGAGCAGCTCGACCGGCTCGCCGGTGACGGGATCGATCGCCCAGCCCTTCGCCGACGTGTTGCCCCCGGCGTAGTTCGTGTTCCGCGGATCCGCCCCCAGCCGGTTCGACCGCTCGACGAGCGCCGAGACGACGGCTCGGCCCCCGGACTCGACCTGCGCCGGCGCCGGCTTCAGGCTCACGCGCCCCAGCCCGCCTGCTGCCCGCCGACGCGCTCGGCGACGATCCGCTCGGCATAGCCGGACCGGGCGT
>DATBGP010000393.1:0-6247 GCA_036557925.1 Candidatus Limnocylindrales bacterium
CGCGGGATCGGTCTACGCGCTGCTCCTCTTCGGCTCGCACGTGACCGCGACGTCCCAGTGGTACGTCTTCCCGGACTGGCCGCTGATGAACGGCTCGATCTTCCCGGCCGTCACCGCTGCCAACTCGGCCCACGTGCTCCATCGCTGGGTGGCGGTGATCGTCGGCGTCATCGTCGCGGCGGTCTTCGTGGCGGCGCTCCGGCAGCGCCCGCGGAGCCGGCCGATCGTCGCGCTCGCCACGATCGCGGCGGTCCTCTTCCCGATCCAGGCGATCGTCGGCGGGCTCCAGATCCTCACCGACCTCTCGGGCTGGTCGCAGACGCTTCACCTGGCCCTCGGCGCGATCATCTGGGCCGATCTCGTCGGGCTCGTGGCGGTGTCCTACCTCGAGGCGCGGACGGCGCCCGCGGACGCCGTGACCGACCATGCGGGCTCGATCGAGGAGTCTGCCGACGGGTCGACGACGGGTCGACCCACGACGAAGGACACGGTCCGGGCGTACATCGCGCTGACGAAGCCGCGGATCATCGAGCTCCTGCTCGTCACGACCGTCCCGGCGATGGTCCTCGCGACGCGGTTCGTGCCCGGCATCCAGCTCGGGCACTGGGTCTGGCTGACGGTCTGGACCCTGATCGGCGGGACGCTCGCCGCGGGCAGCGCCAACGCGATCAACTGCTACATCGACCGCGACATCGACGAGCTGATGACCCGGACCCGCCGCCGGCCCCTGCCGGCCCACCAGGTCGACCCGCAACGGGCCGTCGTCTTCGGCCTTGCGCTCGGCGCGGTCTCGTTCGTCGTCCTCGCCTACTTCGTGAACCTCGTCGCGGCATTCCTCGGCCTGCTCGCGATCGCCTTCTACGTCGTCGTCTACACGATCTTCCTGAAGCGCTCGACGCCGCAGAACATCGTGATCGGCGGGGCGGCCGGGGCCCTGCCGCCGGTCATCGGCTGGGCGGCGGTCACCGGCAACGTCGGCGTCCCGGCGCTGATCCTCTTCGCCCTGGTCTTCTACTGGACGCCGCCCCACTTCTGGGCGCTGTCGCTGCGGATCCGCAAGGACTATGCCGCCGCCGGCGTGCCGATGCTGCCGGTCGTCCGGGGGATCCCGGAGACGACCCGACAGATCGCGCTCTACACGATCCTGATGGTCGCGATCTCGCTCGTCCTCTTCGCGGTCGCCCGGATGGGCCCGATCTACCTCGTCGCGGCGATCGTCCTCGGGGCGCTGTTCCTGCGCCAGGCGTACGGCCTCTGGCGGCGCGGCGATTCCGAGGAGGAGTCGACCGCCGGCGCGATCCGGCTCTACAAGTACTCGATCTCGTACCTGACGCTGCTCTTCGCGGCGATCGCCGTCGATGCGATCGCGATGACGGCGATCGGGTAGCTGCCTCCGGGCGAGGCGTTTCCGGTTCCCTCGTCGCTTTCAGCCGTCCGGCGGCTGAACACAGCACGTTGAGCCGTCCGTCGGCTGAACCGAACAGGTGGGTCCCCATGGGCGCTCTCCGGCCCGCTCCAGACCGCGATCGTCGTCGCGTTGAGCCGTCCGACGGCTGGCAGCGACGGCATCCACGTTCCCGATCGTCTCCCCGGGTTCCACTCAGCCGTCCAACGGCTCGCGTGCGGGCCCGATGGCCCGCGAGTGGGCCCAGGGCCCGCGTGCGGCCGGCGGCTCGCGTGGGACCCAAAAGGGCTCGCGCGTGGGCCAGGCGCGCGTGGGCCCACGCCGGCTCCCGCGCCGGCCACTCGAGAGCCGCTCGCGCCTAGGAACCGTCGCTGACCCAGGCGCACGTCCCGCTGACACCGCCCAGGCGGGTGCACAGCCCGGCGGCTCCCGCGCGCATCACCAGGTCGTGGTTCGACCTGAACAGGGGTCGCGCGAGCGGCGCGAGCAGGTTCATCCACCAGCGCGTCGTCCGGACGTTCCAGTCGTAGCGGGCGACGGTGATCCCGTCGGCCTCCTCGGTCAGCGTCCAGACGCCCGTCCCCTCGAGCTCGCCGGTCGCGGACCCGGCCAGCATCGACGGGCGCCGCGTGCCTGTCACCGCGAGGTCGAACGAGAGCGTGTACGGCAGCGAGCCCTTGAACGTGTAGCGGCGGATGTTGCCGACGCCGCTGGCCGGCTCGCCGACCGCGATCTCCTCGACCGCGGTCACCGTCGACCACCAGTCGGGCCAGTGGAGCGAGTCGCTGATCGCGTCGTAGACCGCCTCGATCGGGGCCCGGTGCCGCCAGATCGTGACGAACGAGTACTCGGCCATGGCTGCGTCCCTCCGGGTCCGGACGCGCGGACCCGTGTCCTGCGCGCAGATGCGTCGACGATGATGCGCCCGAGTGCCGCGGCCGGATGAACCCGCAGGCATCGGACTGGCACACTCCGCGGATGGACCTCCATTTCCTCGGCGGTGCCACGACCGTCACCGGCTCGCAGTTCCTGCTCGACACCGGCCGGGCCCGCGTCCTCGTCGACTGCGGCATGTTCCAGGGCGCCCCGAACGAGGCGATGCGGAACCGGATCCCGCTCGCGTACGACCCGTCGACGATCGACGTCGTCCTCCTGACCCACGCCCACCTCGATCATTGCGGCCTGATCCCGCACCTCGTGAGCGAGGGCTACGCCGGACGGGTCCTGGCCACGCGCGGGACGTGCGAGCTGGCCGAGCTGGTCCTGCTCGACAGCGGCAAGCTCCAGGAGGAGTTCGCGAAGCGCGAGGCGCGCTGGGAAAAGCGCCATCCCGACGAGGTCGCTGCGGACGACGCGAAGGAGATGGCTGCCTACCAGGAGGCGCTCGACGTGGCCGCGGGGAAGATTCCGGCGCCGGCCCTCCACGAGAACGTCGACGACGCGCCGCTGCCGCTTGCGCCAGCCGCGACCTCGCCCGCGCCAGCTGCGACCTTGCCGGGGCCTGCGCCTGCCGCGACCGTCGCGGCCGGGCTCGTGCCGCCGCACGTCGGCGCTGCCGAGCGGGCCGCGGCCGGCAGCGAGGCCGGACCGGTCCCCGCGGACTCCCGACCGCTGCCGCGGGTCCCTCCGGAGGCGGCCACGACGACGTCGGCCGCGGTCTCGGAGGAGGTGCCCGAGGCGATCACGAGCGACCGCCGCTGGCCGGAGCCCATGCCGGTGGATGCCGACGTCGAGGCGGAGCTGCGGAACCAGCCGCCGGAGGTCGAGATCGACCTCGACGCGCCGCTCTACACCGCCGACGACGCCGAGGCTGCGCTCCAGCACTTCGATGCCGTCGACTACGGCGAGGAACGCGAGGTCGCGCCGGGCGTCCACGCGACGTGGGTCGACGCGGGCCACATCCTCGGCTCGGCGATCATCCGGCTCCGCGTGGAAGCCGCCGATGGATCCCCGGAACGGACGATCGTGTTCTCTGGCGATCTCGGCCGGCCGAACACCCCGATCCTCCGCGACCCGACGCCGGAGACGAGCGCGGACTATGTCCTCGTCGAGTCGACGTACGGCGGCCGCGAGCACGAGCCGGAGGGCGAGGCCGTCCAGCTCGTGAGCGACGCCGGCGGCGTGCTCCTGGTCCCGTCGTTCGCGATCGGCCGGACGCAGGAGATCGTCTACCAGCTCGACCGGCTGCTCGAGGCGGGGAAGATCCCGCCGCTGCCGCTCTTCCTCGATTCGCCGATGGCGTCGAAGGCGTCCGATATCTATCGCCGCCACATGGACTACTACGACGAGGACGCGCGTCGGCTGTTCACGTCGGGCGACACACCGCTCGACTACCCGTACCAGACGGTGACCCGGGACGTCCACGAATCGCAGGCGATCGCGAAGGCGCCGCGGCCGTACATGATCGTGGCCTCGAACGGGATGCTGACCGGCGGCCGAGTCCTCGGCCATCTCCGGAACCTCATCGACGACCCCGACGCGACGCTCCTGTTCGTCGGCTACCAGGGCGAGGGCACGCTCGGCGCGCACCTCCAGGCCGGGGCGAAGACCGTGAAGCTCGACGGGAACGTGCGGGAGGTCCGCTGCAGGATCCGCTCGATCAGCGGGTTCAGTGCCCACGCCGACGAGGGCGAGCTCCTCGACTGGCTGCGCCACTTCGCCGACGGCCGGAATGCGGGCGATCCGGGCTTCCCGCGGACGGTCTTCCTCGTCCACGGCGATCCCGAGGCCCAGATCGTCATGGAGCCGAAGGTCCAGGCGCTCGGGTTCACGACGAAGATCCCGCACTGGCGCGAGGTCGTCACGCTCGACTGAGCCCGTCGCGACGGGCTCCCGTCCTGCGGCGCGGAACGCCCGGTCCGCACAATGGAACACGAAGGGCATTGGATTCCGCCCGTGTGACGATCCGGCCATGCCCGCAACGCTCGATCCCATGGCGCTCGCAGCGGCCGTCGTCGGCCCGTCGGCCGTCCCGAACCTCCTCTCCGCGACGGACCTGGAAGCCGTCCGCCGGCCGTTCAAGGCCGCCCGGCTCCTCCCGCCCAAGGTCTTCCACGACCCGGCGATCCTCGAGTTCGAGCAGGTCAACTGGTTCGGCCGCGACTGGATCTGCGTGGGCCGAGCCCAGGAGGCCGCCAACCGCGGCGAGTACTTCCTCGCCAACGTCGCCGGCGAGAGCGTGATGGTCGTTCGCGGACCGGACGACGAGCTCCGGGCCTTTCACAACGTCTGCCGCCACCGCGGCTCGACGATTCTCGAGGAGGCGTGCGGCAAGGTCGTCCGGATCCAGTGCCCGTACCACGCCTGGACCTATGACCTCGAGGGCTGCCTCCAGCGGGCGAAGCACACCGACGACCTCGTCGACTTCGAGCCGGCCGAGAACAGCCTCGTCCCCGTCCGCTGCGAGACGTGGCAGGGCTTCGTCTTCCTGAGCCTCGACCCCGCGGCGCGCCCGCTGACCGATGTTCTCGAGGACCTTCCCGGCCACTTCGAGCGGTTCGACTTCGCCTCCCTCCGCCGCGCCCGCCGGGTCACGTACGAGGTCCAAGCGAACTGGAAGGCGATCGCCGAGAACTACTCCGAGTGCTACCACTGCCCGGGCATCCACCCGCAGCTCAACCGCCTCACCCCGTACGACATGGGCCGCAACTACCTGACGGAGGGCCCGTGGGAAGGCGGCTACATGGAGTTGGTCGCGAACGCGGAGACCATGTCGACCGACGGCCACAACCGCGGCCGGCCGCCGCTTCCCGGCATCGACGGCGACGACCTCCAGCGGATCTACTACTACGTCGTCTGGCCGAACCTCCTGATGAGCCTCCACCCGGACTACCTGATGACCCACCAGGTGTGGCCGGTGGAGCCGGGCCGCTCGATCGTCCACTGCGACTGGTTCTTCCATCCCGACACGATCGCCCGCGACGACTTCGACCCCTCCGACGCGATCGACTTCTGGGACCTGACGAACCGCCAGGACTGGCACGTCTGCGAGCTCCAGCAACAGGGCACCGCCTCCCGGTCGTACACGCCCGGCCGCTACTCCAACCAGGAGGACTCGGTCCACGCGTTCGACCTGATGTGCGCGGACCGCTATGCGAACGACGGCCGCTCGTCGATCCGGGAGGTGAAGGAGTCGCGCCGGCGCGGCGACCCCGAAAACGAGGGCTGGCAGAACGAGCCGCTGGCCCACGAGGCGACCCACGGCCACGAGCTGGGCGTCCGGCATGGCCGAGCCGAAGCGCGGGCGCGCGCCGCCATCGAATCCTGACCGTCACCTCGCCACGCCACCGTCGAACCCGCCCCAGGAGGAACCCCGATGACGACCGCGACGCCGCATGTCGCCGAAGGCTCGAGCGCGTCGACCCTCTACTTCGGTCCGTGGTACCGGCGCTCGCCGTTCTTCCAGAAGACGCTCGAGGCCGGCTGCAGCGCCTACGACATCTACAACCACATGCTGCTGCCTGGCTACTACGCGGACCCCGTTGAGGAGTACTGGGCGCTGCTGAACGGCGTGACACTGTGGGACGTCGGGGTCGAGCGGATCGTGGAGATCACCGGGCCGGACGCCTCGGAGTTCACGAACCGGCTGACCTGCCGCGACCTGACGAAGTGCGCGGTCGGCCAGGGCAAGTACGTCCTGATCACGGCCGAGGACGGCGGGATCGTCAACGACCCGGTCCTGCTCCGGGTCGAAGAGGACCGCTGGTGGCTCGCCCTCGCGGATTCCGACGCGGGGCTGTGGGCGCGCGGCGCCGCGATCTACTCCGGGCTGGACGTGACGGTGCGCGAGCCGGATGTCCATCCGGTCCAGGTCCAGGGGCCGAAGTCGAAGGACGTGATCCG
>DATBGP010000394.1:0-7656 GCA_036557925.1 Candidatus Limnocylindrales bacterium
CTGATCACGATCATCAACACGAACTCGCCGCTCCGCCTCGACGGGCCGATGGGCGACGGCCTGATCGCGATGGCCGAGGCCGGCCAGGCGGTCGTCGCCACGCCGTTCACCCTCGCCGGCGCGATGACCCCGGTGACGCTGGCCGCGGCGATCGCCCAGCAGAATGCCGAGGCCCTGTTCTGCGTGGCCCTGACCCAGCTGGTCCGACCGGGCGCGCCGGTCGTCTATGGCGCGTTCACCTCGAACGTCGACATGCGGACCGGATCGCCGGCGTTCGGCACGCCGGAGTACGTGAAGGGCGCGATCGCCTCGGGCCAGATGGCCCGACGCTACGGGCTGCCGTGGCGGTCGTCGAACGCGACGGCATCGGTCGTCGTCGACGCGCAGGCCGCCTACGAGTCCGAGATGGCGGTCTGGGGCGCGGTGATGGGCGGCGTGAACCTGCTCTACCAGGGCGCGGGCTGGCTCGAGGGCGGGCTGACCGCGTCCTACGAGAAGCTGATCCTCGATGCCGAGATCCTCCAGATGATGTCGGAGGTCCTGCAGCCGGTGATCGTGGACGAGGCGACACTGGGCCTGGACGCGATCGCGGAGGTGGGGCCCGGTGGCCATTTCTTCGGGACGGCGCACACGCTCGAGCGCTACGAGACGGCGTTCTACCTGCCGATCCTGTCCGACTGGCGGAACTACGAGACGTGGGCCGACGACGGCGGTCGGACGGCCACCGAGCGCGCGAACGGGATCTGGAAGCAGCTGCTCGCGGAGTTCGAACCGCCCGCGCCGGAGCCGGACCGCGCGGAGGCGATCGAGGCGTTCGTCGCCAGGCGCAAGCGCGAGATCACGTCCTGACGATCCCGGACGCGGTTCCGGCGACGATCCGTGGGCACGAGATCGAATCGCGCTTGCCGTGAGTTGCAACGTCCCTGACGGGCCGTTGCCATCGGCGCAGTCGTACGATCGGGGAAGTCTGAAGGCGGGATGCGCGATCCTCGTCGATCCGACGACGCTCATCCCTGCGACATCAGGAGGCGAACGTGGGCATCATCGCGTGGATCGTCCTCGGCGCGATCGCCGGCTGGATCACGAACCTGATCATGGGTGGCGGCGAAGGGGTGATCGCCACGATCATCCTCGGGATCATCGGGGCGGTCGTCGGCGGCTGGCTCGCCGGGACCGTGCTCGGCATCGCCGACGTCACCGGCATCAACATCACGAGCATCATTGTGGCCGTCGTCGGAGCGGTCATCGTCGTGGCGATCTACCGGGCGGTCATCGGTCGACGAGGGGCCAGCACCGTCTGATCCGCGCATCGGCCGGACGCCGGCCGATTGACGACCGACGAGCGTGGGGCGAGGATCGCCGGGATGACGACCCCGGCGCCCGCCCGGCTCGACGAGCCGGTGCGGACCCTGTTCGACCGAATCGCCGCTCCGGCGGCCGGCGCAGCGACGGATCTCGGCGCGATCGGCGCCGCCGTGAGCGACCTGGCCGGCGACACCGACTATCTCGGCGGCTGGATCGCGCGACTCGGGGACCGGAGCGGCTCGCTCGCGATCCATGCACCCGAGCGCGGCCCGCGGCTGATGCTCGTCCATCGGACGCGCGGCCAGATGAGCGCCGTCCACGACCACGGGACCTGGGTCGTCGCCTGTCCGATCGTCGGCGTCGAGACCCATCGGCGCTGGCAGGTCGTGCGCTCCGAGGGCTGCCCGCCCGGCGTCGAGCTCGCGGAGGACGTTGCCCTCGAGGCCGCGGCGGTCGCGACGCTCCTCCCGCCGGATGACGTCCACGATCACGGCCACCTCGTCGGCCGCGGGGCGCCGGCCTGGACGCTGATCCTGCTGGGTGATCGTCAGGTCCGGTTCACCCGCAACGAGTGGGATCTCGCGACCGGCCGGCACCGGGTTCTCGAGCCCGGCGACGGCGGCCGGTGGGTCGCCTCGGACCCGTGGCCGGACGATTGACGATCAATCCCCGAAGTCGCTCTCCTTCACGACCTTGCCGGTCCGATCGAACGTCCTCCAGACCCCGACCTGACGTCCGCGATCGAACGCCCCGGACCGCATGACCGAGCCGTCGCGACGGTAGAACGCCCAGTCGCCGTGCATCTCGCCGTCGAGGTAGGCGCCCTCGAGCTTCACGTTGCCGTTGTCGTAGTGCTCGACGTGGGGGACCGGCTCGGTCGAGGCCATGATGACCAGGATCGTAGCGGTCCTGAAACGCGGCATTGACAGACGCTCGGCTGGCGTCAAGCATCCCGCCCATGTCGACGAACGTGGTGGACTCGCTCGCCAGGGTCCCGATGCTGGCGAGCCTCGATCGGAAGCATCTCGAACGGCTCGCTCGCGATTTCTCGGAGCGGACGTTCCCCGCCGGGGCGACTGTCGTGCGGCAGGGCGACGATCGCGGCATCGGCTTCTTCGTGATCGCCGAGGGGACGGCGGTCGTGACGGTCGACGGCAAGGAGGTCGCGAAGCTCGGACCCGGCGACCACTTCGGGGCCATCGCCCTGATCGCCGACCGCGTCCGCACCGCGACGGTCACCGCCGAGACCGAGCTCAAGACCTACGTGATGACGCTGTGGGACTTCCGGGCGTTCGTGCAGGGCGACGCGGAGGTCGCGTGGTCGCTGCTCGAGCAGCTGGCCCACATGGTCCAGCGCAACCAGGTGCCGGGACACGAGCATCAGTAGAGACCCGCGCGAACACCCGGCCGGGCGCGACCCTCAGGCCAGGACGCCGAGCGAATAGAGGACGAGCGCCAGGACCAGGAAGGCGATCACGATCGTCGCCGACCAGGCCAGCGCCTCCGTCAGCGTGAGCCCGAGGAACTTCCGGTTGGACGTCACGCGCGTCGCGAGGAGCCAGACCAGCGCGATCAGCGCGATCGCGAACGGCTGCGGCAGCACGAGGAACGTGACGACCATACCGCCGACGGCGACGAAGGGCAGGAACCGGTCGAGTTGCTCCAGCGGCGTCGGCTGAGGGGGCGGCATCCTCGGCTGCAGCTGCGGCTCCGGGGTCGTCTCGTCGCTCACAGCCGCCCCCGGATCTGCCAGAGGTCGGGGAACACCGGCTGGAACAGCGTCGTCCGCAGGTACTCGACCCCGGCCGAACCGCCCGTGCCGGGCTTCGTCCCGATCGTCCGCTCGACCATCTTCACGTGCCGGTACCGCCATTCCTGGAAGCCCTCGTCGACGTCGACCAGTCGCTCCGCGACGAGCGCGCCGTCCGCGTCCCCACGATAAACCGCGACGAGGACGTCCTGGACGCGGGGATCCGGCTCGGGCGGCCGGGTGACGTCGCGCGCGGTCGCGTCCGCCGGCAGTGCGTGGCCGCGCGCGGCGAGGTAGCCGAGGAACGAATCCCAGACGCTCGGCCGTCGCTGGGCCGCCTGGATGCGTGCTCGAGCCGGCGAGCCCTCCGGCTGCGCAGCGGGCGCCCCCGCATCGCGCCGGCCCAGCATCGCCTCGACCTCGCGGAACTGGGCCGACTGGAACCCCGACGCCGACTCGAGACGGTCGCGGAAGGAGGTGAACTGGAGCGGCGTCATCGTCTCGAGGATGTCGATCTGGGAGACGAGCGTCTTGAGGATCTTCAGGACGCGGTTCAGGAGGTGGAGCGTCGTGTCCGTGTCGCCGGCCTCGAGGGTCCGCTGGACCTCGGTGAGCTCGTGGATCAGCTGCTTGAACCAGAGCTCGTAGACCTGGTGGATCACGATGAACAGCAGCTCGTCGTGCTCGGGCCGGCCGTCCTCGCCGACCGAGAGCGGCCGCTGGGCGGCCAGCAGCTCCTCGAGCCGGAGATAGGACGCGTACGTGACGGCGCGACGGGTCACCGCGCCATCGTACTGATGTCGGTTCCCGGCACATTCGCTCCGTAGACTCGGAGCGTGACGAACCGCGCGATCGCCCACGCCCGGCTCCGGAACAGCCGGCTCACCGGTGCCGGCGCAGCCCTCGCGACCGCCCAGGACGTCGTCCGCTGGTTTGGCGCCGTCCAGTCGCAGGACGTACCCGGCGCGATGTGGGCGGTCGCCCAGCGGATGGCGCCCGGGACGACGCTCGAGGACGTCGGTCGGGCCTACGACGCCGGCGAGATCGTCCGAACGCACGCGATGCGGCCGACGTGGCACTTCCTGGCTCCCGACGAGCTGCGCTGGATCCAGGCGCTGACGGGTCCGCGGGTCCGGGCCGCGAACGCCGCGATCAACCGACGGGCGCTCCAGCTCACGGACGACGAGTTCGCGATCGCCGATCAGGTCCTCCGAGCCGAGCTCGCCGGCGGCCGGATCCGGACCCGCGACGAGCTCCGCGGGCCGTGGACGGATGCGGGCGTCGGGATCCGCCAGCCCCTGGCCCTCGCCTATCTCGCGATGGACGCGGAGCTCCGCGCAGTCATCTGCAGCGGTCCGCGGCGCGGTCGCCAGGCGACGACGTACGCCCTCGTCGACGAGCGGATCCCGCCGACGCCGCCGCGCGATCGCGAGGACGCCCTGCGAGACCTGACGATCCGGTACTTCGCGAGCCATGGCCCGGCCCTGGCGCCGGACATGAGCTGGTGGTCCGGCCTGACGGTCACCGACATCCGGCGCGGGATCGGGCTGGCGGGCGACGCCCTCGAGGGCCGAACCGTCGACGGCAAGGCCTACTGGGCGGCAGCCGGCGCGTTCGACCCGCCGGACGTGCCCGAGCCGTTCGTCCGGCTGCTCTCGAACTACGACGAGTACCTCGGCTCGTACCGCGACTACGACCCGATCTTCGATCCCGCCCTGCCGAAGGCGCGGAACGTCGCCGACGTGCTCGGCGCGCACATCGTCGTCCGGGACGGGTTCGTCGTCGGTGGCTGGCGCCGGACGCTCGGCCGCCACCGGATCGGGGTGAACGTGACCCTGCTCATCCCGCTGACCGTCGCCGAGACGGCCGCCCTGGAGGAGCAGGCGGAGGCCTTCGGGCGGTTCTTCGGGCTGCCGGCCGACCTCGCGGTCACGTCCGCCTGAATCGCACCCGCCGGCTCGACGCCCCATGATGGCTGGGTCGTCACGTCGAACCGGAGGCCACCGATGCCGCGTCTGCAGGCGAAGAGCTTCGCGTCGCCCGACGACGTGCGCGAGATGACCCACGCCCGCTTCGCGACCGTCTCGCTCGACGATGCCTCGATCGGCTTCTGCACGTTCGATGCGGGCTGGCGCTGGTCGACCGATCTCGGCCCGGTCTTCGGGCTGGAGTCGTGTCCGATCCGCCACGCCGGCTACGCGATCTCGGGCGTCGTCCACGTCGTGATGGACGACGGCCAGACGCTCGACATCGGGCCGCACAGCGTCTTCGAGATCCCGCCCGGGCACGACAAATGGGTCGTCGGCGACGAGCCGTGGGTGACGGTCGAGTGGGGTGCCAGCGGTCGAGCCTTCGCGGCCGCGGTGCAGGAAGGCGGATCGCGAACGCTCGCGACCGTGATGTTCACGGACATCGTCGACTCGACGAGGCGGGCGCGGGAGCTGGGCGACGAGCGGTGGCGGGCGCTGCTCGCACGTCACAACGAGCAGCTCCGGCTGACCCTCAACATCCATCGCGGTCGCGAGGTGAAGACGACCGGCGACGGCTTCCTCGCCGTCTTCGACAGCCCGACGCGAGCGGTCCGCTGCGCCGCCGAGATGGTTCGTGCGGCGGCCGCGATCGGGCTCGAGATCCGCGTCGGCCTCCATACCGGCGAGATCGAGACGCTCGACGGCGACGTCCGGGGGATCGCGGTCCACACCGCCGCCCGCGTCCTTGCGATCGCCGGGGCGAACGAGGTCATGCTCTCGGCATCGACCGCCGACGCGCTCGACGGCTCCGGCCTCGCCTTCGAGGACGCCGGCCGCCACGAGCTGAAAGGGCTCGCCGGGTCGCGGCAGCTGTACCGGCTCGTCGCCCCGGCCCCGGGCTGAGCCGATGTTGGAGCGACCCAGCGATCCGGCCGCCACCGCCCGGGTCCGCGAGCTGGCGATGGCCCGGCCGGAGGCGACCGAGAAGGAGAGCCACGGCGAGGCCGCCTGGTTCGTCCGCGGGCGCCAGTTCGCGACGATGTCCGATCACCACCACGACGACCGCCTCGCGCTCTGGCTCGCCGCGCCGGCCGGCCGCCAGGAGAGCCTCCTCGACACGGATCCGGGGCGGTTCTTCCGGCCGCCGTACGTCGGCCACCGCGGCTGGATCGGCGTCTATCTCGACGTCCCGATCGTCGATTGGGACGAGCTCGCGGGCCTCGTCGCCGACGCCCACGCGCTGATCGCGGCGGCGCGCCGCTAGGCCGGTCCGCGTCTCCGGTTGCGCCGTCGGCCGCCGCCTTCCTCCTCGGCCGAGGCCACCGGCTCTGGCGCCGGCGGCACCAGCGGAAGCTCGGTCTGGTCGACCAGGCCGGAGCGGAGGATCCGCTGCAGCTCGGCGTCGACCGCCGGATCCGTCTCGAGCTGCCGGTACGTCGCCAGCCGCCGGTTCACCTCGTCGGTCGCCCGCTCGTCGATCTCCTTCGCCCCGGCCCTGGTCCAGGCCTCGCGGTTGTCGCGATCGATGATCGGCGCGGGGAGCAGGAGCTCCTCCGGCCAGTGACCGAGCGTGTGCGGGGCCATGATCAGGTGCTGGTCCGCCATGAGCTGGTCGATGAGCTCGGACACGGGGAGGTCGTCGAGCTCGTGCACGTCGCGCACGAAGTGCAGGACCTGGCCGCACATCGCGTCGTCGAAGACGAGCTTCGGGAGCGAGAAGACGAGCAGGAAGTCGAGCATCCCGGGCCCGCTGACGCTGTTCACACCGGCCAGCGCCGCCAGCAGGGCCGAGCCGAACGTCTCCGCCCCGGCCTGGGCGTCGAGCGTCTTCGCATCGGAGAGGGCCATGTACGACTGCGTCGGCAGGCCGAGCCGCTTCGCGACGGCGACATAGGCGACGTCCAGCTGAAGTGCCTCGATCGCCGCCATCGGCGAGGAGGCGATCTTCATGTGGAACGTGGCCGGCGCCCCGCCGAACAGGACCGGCGCGCCGGGCCGGACGACCTGGGCCATGGTGATGCCGGCGAGGACGTCGATCGTGTGGAAGACCGTCGCCCCGACGAGCGTCACCGGCTCGATCAGGCCCATCAGCGTGACCGGCACGAACTCGACCGGGATCCCGGCCTCGACGCAATCGATGAGATTCTGGCAGCTGTCCTCGCTGTACCGGAAGTTGCCGGTCGCGGTGATCGTGAAGATCGACATCGGGCGGGCGCGGAGGTCGTCGGCGCCGTCGCGGAACAGCCCCATCATCTCGGCCATCCGCGGCACGCCGTGCTCGGTGAACGCACCCGAGACGATCGGCTTCGTCGAGTTCGTCAGGCAGAGGTAGAGCCGCCATGCGTCGGAGACCTGCGGCTCGATGTCGCTCGTCGAGAAGGCGGTCGCGAGGTACGGGATGTTCGCCAGCCCGTCGCCGAGCCGGATGTACTCGGCGAAGTCCCGACTCATCGCCAGGCGCGCCTCGCCGGTCCGGTGGTCGAGGACCTTCAGCCCGGACGAGCCCGGGATGAAGTGGACGCGATCGTCGCCAAGATCGGCCCGTTCCGCGCCATCCCGCCCGAAGAGCTTGAACGACGACGGTGCGACGCGGATGGCCTCCTCCACGACGTCGCGGGGGAACAGGACGCG
>DATBGP010000395.1:0-3636 GCA_036557925.1 Candidatus Limnocylindrales bacterium
CGTCCCAACCGGCCCGCTCCGCGATCCGGTCGAGGACCATCCAGCCGATGTTGTGACGGGTCTTCGCATACTGGTCGCCCGGGTTCCCCAGGCCGACGACGATCTTCACGCACTCTCCAGGGCGGCGGCTCCGCGAGCCGCAGGGCAGCGTCACGGGCAAGCCCGGCGCACCCTCGCAGCACGCCGAACGAGCCCGATCCCGACGCGGGAGGGCCTGCAGAGATCGTATCAGCCGCGGCGGTCGGACCTCGTCAGGAAGCGGCGCGGCGGCTCCCGTCCGGGAGGAGCCGCCGCTCCAGGGCGCGCATCTCGCGCTCCTCCGTGGCATCCGCGTGGTCCCAGCCGCAGAGATGGAGCGTGCCGTGGGTCACGAGCAGGCGGAGCTCGTCGGCCGTGGACCAGCGGACGTCGCCCGTCTGGCCGCCACGGCCCTCCCTGGCCTGCTCGGCGGCCCGTTCGACCGAGACGACGATGTCGCCGACGTGGATCCGCCGGCCGGGCGGGCCTGCGAAGAACGCGGGATCGGCGGGCCAGGCGGGGGCTGGCGAGCTTGATCTGCGTGACGAGCGTGGGTCCGGATCGCCGGGATGGGGCGCGAACGCCTCGGGTGGGAGGAGGGGGAAGGAGAGGACGTCGGTCGGGCCCTCATGGCCCAGGTGGGCCTCGTTCAGCGCTGCCAGCTCGTCGTCGTCCGACAGGATGAGCCCGACCGAAGCCGGCGAAGGCGCGCCACCGGCCGTCAGCGCGGCGCCGATCGCCCGGGCCAGCGCCGCCACCGGGATCGGCAGCGGCCGGGCCACGTCGTCGCGGACGACCGGATCGATCCGCCACGGCCCGACGTGGATGGGCCTCACGCCCGGACCGGCCTCACGCGCCGGTGCCGGTCCCCGTGCCGCGCCGCGTCTCGAGCTCGACCACCTTGTTCTGCGGGTACGCGATCCGCTGGTGGTACATCCCGAGAAGCTGTTGGACGAACGCCTCCTTGATCTTCTCGACGTCGCGCAGGGTCAGGTCGCATTCGTCGAACTGGCCGTCCGACATCCGCTCCTCGATGATCCTGGCGACCATCGCCCGGATCGCCGGCTCGTCGCGTGACGACAGCGAGCGAACCGAGGCCTCGACGCTGTCCGCGAGCATGATCAGGGCGGCCTCGCGCGACTGCGGCTTCGGCCCGGCGTGGCGGAACTTCCGCTCGTCGACCGCGGCGGCAGCCTTCGCCCCTTCGGCCGTCTGGGGTCCGCCGTACGGCTCGGCGGCCAGCCCCTTGGCCCGCGCGTAGAAATAGCTCATCGGCGCGGTCCCATGGTGCTGCGGGATGAACGCGATCAGGGCCTTCGGCAGCTTCGCCTTGTAGGCGATGTCGATGCCATCGGCGACGTGGGCCTTCAGGACCTGGGCCGAGGTCTCCGGGTCGAGCTGGTCGTGGACGTTCTCGCCGCCGGCCTGGTTCTCGATGAAGGCCAGCGGGTTCGCGAGCTTGCCGATGTCGTGGTAGTACGCGGCGACGCGCGTCACGAGCGGGTCGGCGCCGATCGCCTCGGCGGCCCGCTCGGCGAGATTCCCGACCATGATCGAGTGGTGGTACGTGCCCGGTGTCTCCACGAGGAGACGGCGGAGGAGCGGCTGCGACGGGTTCGCCAGCTCGAGGAGCTGGAACGAGGTCAGGATCCCGAACACGCTCCCGAGCACGGCGAACGTGCCGACCGCTGCGACCGCGGAGCCCGCGGCGGAGACGATCGAGGCGCCCATGAGCTCGATGACGCCGCGGGCGTCGTGGCTTCCGAGGAATCCGAACATCGCGACGACGACGACGTTCACGATCGCGACCGTGAGCCCGGCCCGGATGAAGTTCTGGAACCGATCGCCGCGGCGGACCGTGATGATGCCGGCGACCCCGCCGAGGAAGACGTAGGCGACGAGCTCGAGCTGGGTCGAGACGGGGTTGACGGCGCCGGCGATCACGGCGATCAGGCCCATGACGATCGTCGCGACGCTCGAATCCAGGAGGATCGCGAGGAGCATCCCGGCGGCGGCGGTCGGGACGATGTAGGCCAGGCCGGGTCGGCCGGCCGTCAGCTTCAGCAGCAGCGCCGTCCCGACGACGATCAACCCGATGAGGATCATCGCGTTCGTCCGGTGCCAGAGCTCCCGGCGGAATCGCCAGATCCAGCCGAGCAGCACGCCGACGATCAGCACCGCGAGGAGGAACCAGCCGCCGAGACGGGCGACGTCCGGCTTCGTCTGGGTCAGCCCGAACCGGTCGATCGCCTCCATGTCGACGGCCGTGACCCGCTCGCCGCGCCGGACGATGATCTCGCCGAGGGCGTAGTTCTCGACGACGTTCGGGACCTGCTCGGCGGCCTTTGCCTTGGCCTGGTCCGTCAACGCCGCGCTGAACGAGCTGTTCGGCTCGACCAGGGGCTCGATGAGCTCCGCGGCGAGGCTCCGCTCCTTGTCGTCGAGGAGGGACATCTTCGTCGAGAGGTTCGCCTTCGTCAGCCCGACGTTCGAGTCCCGGACCTCGTCGCGCTCGGTCGCGTCCAGGACGCGCGACGCCTCGGCGCGGATCGCCGTCCAGCGCTCGGGGGTCAGCGCGAGCAACGTCGTCCGGGCGGCCTCGCTGAGGTCCGGGACGGCGTTCTCGAGGACGGCCTTCCGGGCGTCCTCCTTCGTGGCCGGATCCATGGCGTCGTCGATCGGCGCGACGCGCGTCTCGAGCTTCGCGAGCTGCGCCCGGGCGATCGCGATCGCGTTCGCGGCCGTGTAGTCGTAGACGGGCGCGACCGCGGCGCTGGCCTGCTGCTTGGCGGCCGTGGTCTGGATGTCGCTGATGTACGAGTCGGCCCGCGGCGCGACGATGTCGTTCGGGGCGACGTCGCCGACGACGATGTCGAGCCGCTGGGGAACGAGGTCGAGGGCGAAGATCGCGGTCAGCGAGACCACGAGGACCACGAACGTGATCACCAGGCGCGGGAGGTCCCGACCGGTGAACCCGGCCGTGACGTTGGCGGCGCGGGTGGCGCGACGGCTCAGCATCCCGCCCTAGCCCCCATGCGACTCGCCGGCATGCGCGGCGAGATCGGCCTTGGCCAGCGCGCTCGCGACGAGCTCCGAGACGCGTCGCCCGTCGGCGCGGCCCCTGGTCTTCGGGGACAGCCAGCCCATGACCTTGCCCATGTCGCGAGCGTTGGACGCGCCGGTGGCGGCGATCGCTTCGTCGACGAGCCGGGAGATCGCGGCGTCGTCGAGCTGCTCCGGGAGGTACTCGGAGAGGATCGCGATCTCGGCCTCCTCCTTCGTCGCAAGATCCTCGCGACCGCCCTTTCGGAACGCCTCGACCGATTCGCGGCGCGTCTTCACCTCGCGGCTGATGACGGTGAGGACCTCGTCGTCCGAGAGCTCGCGTCGATCCTTCTTCTCGAGCGCGTAGATCGAGTTCTGGGCCATCCGGAGGACGTCGCGACGCAGCGCGTCACCCGACCGCATCGCGGTCGTGACGTCTGACTGGATCCGATCTCGAAGGGACACCGGAATGGCTACCTCGGGCGGGGCGGTCGCCGGCGCCGCGTTCGCGGCGGACGGGAGGCCGAAACGCCCTGGGCGGGCCTGGCTTCGTGACCGGCCGGCGAGCGCTTG
>DATBGP010000396.1:0-2005 GCA_036557925.1 Candidatus Limnocylindrales bacterium
CTTGACCTCGCGTTCGTCCTGCCCCTGACGCTCCTGACGTCCCTGCGGCTTGCGACGGGCCGCACGGGCGGCCTGCGAGGTGCGGTTCCCCTGCTCGTCTTCATCCCGCTGCTCGCCGTCGGGATCCTCGTGATGACCATCGCGGCGGCCGACGACGGGCAGCTGATCGACGCCTTCCAGGTAGGCGTGTTCATCGTGATGGCCGCCATCGGGACGATCCTCGCCGCCGCGACGCTGCGCCACCCGGCCCGCGTGTCCGGGCGGCTCGCCGAGTCGGTCGGGTGAGGCGGGCGAACCGCGAGAAACGCGGGGCCTCGCGCCGCGACCGGCGGAACGCGCTGCCGAAGCAATCCGGGTTCGGAATCGGCCTCGGGACGATCTCGGCGATTGCCGGGATCGGCGGAGTGGCGTTGATCGCGATCCTGCTCATCACGCAGCCGCGGCCCGCGTCCATGGCCCCGGCGGCCTCGCCGTCGCCGGTGGTCGTCGCGGCCGTGCCCGCAGCGCTCGAGCGTGACGGCCTGACGCTCGGCCGAGCCGACGCACCGGTCAGGATCGACGTCTTCGAGGACTTCCAGTGCCCGGCCTGCCTCCACTGGGGCCGGACGGTCTTCCCCGACCTGGCGGCGGGGGAGCTCCGGGACGGACGGGCAAAGCTCGTCTTTCACGGCTATGCGTTCATCGGCCCGGAGTCCCGCGACGCCGAGCGAGCGGCGTGGGCCGCCGCCCGTCAGGACAGGTTCTGGGACATGTGGTCGACGCTGTACGCGAACCAGGGCCCGATCGAGAACGGCGGGGCCTTTACTCGCGACCGGCTCGTGGCGATGGCGGGGGCGATCGGCCTGGACGGCGTCCGCTTCGAACGCGATCTCGACTCGGCCGAATCGGCCAGCGCGGTCGCGGCCGGGGCGAGCGCGGCGCAGGCAGCCGGCATCTCCTCCACGCCGACCGTCGTCGTGAACGGCCGCGCCGTGGCCGGCGGCACATACGCCGACCTCTCGGCGGCGATCCAGCGCGCCGCCGGCGCGCCGGCGCCGTGACCGTCCGCCTCGGCCGGCTCCGGACCGTGCATCCGGCTCTCGTCCTCGCGGCGCTCGACCTCGTCGGGCTGTTCATCGCCTCCTATCTCTCGATCGTCGAGCTCCGCGGCGACCTGCCGGTCTGCGGCCCGCTGCACGGCTGCGAGGAGGTCGCCCGATCGTCGTACAGCCGGATCAATGGCGTCCCGGTGGCCGTCTTCGGCGTGGCCCTCTCGCTCGTCCTCCTGACCCTGGCCATCGCGTGGTGGCGCACCGACGACGGCCGGCTGCTCGCCGCCCACTACGGGCTCTCCCTTGTCGGCGTGATGTTCGAAGGCTGGTTCACCTCGATCGAGCTCTTCGTCATCGGCGCGGTCTGCGTCTGGTGCGCGGCGTATGGAATCAGCCTCCTCGCCCGGTTCCTGGTCGCGCTGGCCGTGTGGCGCCGTCGCGAGCGGAACCCCGATCCCGTCCGACGCACCTGACCAGCCCTCGTTACGCTGCGCGAATGGCGACCGAACGCTTCCCGATCCGCGTGGGCGATCGATCGCGGGGCCTGCTCCGTGTCCTGTTCGGCGTGAAGCCGGACCAAGCCTGGCTTCTGGTCGGCGATGGCCCCGACGGCGAGGTCTCCGTGTCGTTCGGGCGGTGGCCGTTCTCGACCACGTTGGGGAACGTGTCCGGCTGGCGGCTCGAGGGGCCGTGGCGGTGGATCACCGCCATCGGCATCCGCCGCAGCCTCCGTCACGGCGACGTCGCCTTCGACGGCAGTCCCCACGGCGGGATCCGGCTCGACTTCCGGATGCCGGTCCACTGGCTCGTGTTCGACGTGCCCGCCATCTACGCGTCCGCGGACGACCTCGACGCCGTCGCCGCTGCCCTCACGGCTCGCGGGATCGCCGGAACGGACGCCCGAACCGGGCGGGGTTGAAGGCGACCCTGGCCGCCGATCGCGAGACCCGCCCGGACCCTCAGGGAAGCACGGC
>DATBGP010000397.1:0-2959 GCA_036557925.1 Candidatus Limnocylindrales bacterium
CGCCGAGGTCGCCCAGGCGGACGCGCTCGGCGTCGCGCCCGAGGCCCTGTTCGACGACCTGGTCCGGGCGACAGAACCCGGCTCGATGGGCCTCGTCCTCCAGCCGACCTGGACGCCGGGCGTCCGGATCCCCGGCCCCGAGGCGAAGGGCGCGATGATCGGTTTCGGCGACGTCCACACCCGGGCCCACGTCTACCGGGCGATCCTCGAGGGCCTCGCCTTCGCCTTACGCGAGGGCGGCGAGCGGGCGGCCCGCCGGGCGAAGACGCCGCTCCGGGAGCTCCGGGTCTCGGGCGGCGGGGCGCAGTCGCCGGCCGCGGTCCACCTGACCGCCGACGTCTTCGGCCTGCCGACCGGCCGACCGCACACCCACGAGACGTCGGGGCTCGGGGCGGCGATCGACGCGGCCGTCGGGCTCGGGATCCACCCGTCGTTCGAGGCCGCGGTCGCCGAGATGACCCGGGTGGTCGAGACGATCGACCCCGATCCGGGCCGGCAACGCCTCTACGACGAGCTCTACCGGCGCGTGTACCGGCGAATGTACGAGCGGCTGAAGCCGCTGTACGAGGAGATCATGGCGATCACTGGCTATCCGCCGCGCTGAGGCTCGGCGCGGCCCGGCTCTCGGCCCCGCCGCACGTCGACGCGCTCCTTCAGGCGCCGCTCTCGGCCCGCTCGAATACCGCCACCTGCCAGACGGTCGTGGTCCGATGGTAGGTCCGCCGCAGGCCCGCGGCGGCGATCCGCGCCTCCACGTCGGCGGTGCGATGGATGTACATCCGGAGCCGCTGGCGGAACAGCCGCTGGACCCCGTTGAAGACCGTGGCGCCGGCCCGGATCCAGCCGGAGTCGCGCGGATACACCACGCCGTACCGGCGTCGCGCATGGGCGGTGGAGCGCTCGACGAGATCGGCCATGTCCGGGTAGCAGCAGATGACCTTGTCGAGCACGACCACGTCCGCGGCGTCCACTCCGTCGACGAGCTGGACGAAGTCGCCGACGCGGTAGTCGACCTGGTCCGCCAGGCCCTGGCGCGCCGCTTCCTCGCGGGCGACCGCAACGAACGCCGGCGAGCCGTCGACGTCGACGGCCGTCGCAGCGCCGGCTCGAAGGAGGGCGAGATGGACCGCGCCGACGCCCGCGCCGATGTCCAGGACGCTCAGCCGCTCCACGCCCCGGGTCGCGAGCGCGTCGATCAGCCAGGCGGTCGTTTGGTGCGGCCCGGAGCGGCGGTAGTCGCGGAGGTCCCGCCGAGCGGAGGCCTCGCCGAACTCGTTGCCGACGCAGCACGGACAGGCGGGCTGGCCCGGGTCTCGATCCATCGTCCCGGCACCTTACCGCGCGCCGCGCCGTAGGCGCGACTGCGTTCGTTGCGCATGGGCGTCGACGGCAAGGCGCCGGGGCGCACCGCAAGCGAGCGCAGGCGCGACAGGCCTTACGCGCGGACCTCCTGCCGCATGAACCGCACGTACGCCAGGGCGAAGAACAGCACGGTGATCGCCAGCATCACGACGAGATGCGGCCAGATCAGCAGGAGGCTCTGCGTGAACGACTGGAGCGACGGGACGCGCTGGGCCGCCTGCTCGTAGCCGCCGATCGTCGCCGGGTTCGTCACCGCGGCCACCTGCGGGTTGAGGATCGCGAGCGACGCCTCCCGGTACAGGGTGTCCGGCAGGAACCGGGTGATCGTCTGCTGGAGCGACAGGTTCGATGCCTGCTGCTCGAGTGAGCCGGTGACCGGCGCGAGGAACCCGCCGATCAGGCCCGTGATCAGGCTGCCGAAGAACGTCAGCAGCAGCCACGTCCCGAAGGCGACGAGGGCCGACGTCGCCGCCCGCCGGATCAGGACCGAGAGGAGCAGGCCGAACGCGAGCCAGAGCGACACGTACACGAACGTGAGGATCAGCCACGTCACGATCCGGAGAAGCTCCTCGGCCTTCGGGACGATGCCGAGCCGGATGATCCCGAACGCCGCAATCAGGAGGACCACGACCGTCAGGACCAGCCCGATCACCGCGAGGCCCGCCGCGAACTTCCCGTTGATCACATCGTCGCGGAAGATCGGCTGGGAGAGGAGGCGCGGGAGCGTCCCGTTCGACCGCTCGCCGTTGACGGCGTCGAAGGCGAAGACGATCCCGAGCAGCGGCCCGACGATCGCGATGAACTCCCACGCGGCCGGCAGCTGGACCTGGCTGTCGCCGACCGTCGGGGCGAGCGTGAAGAGGAAGAGAAAGATCGACGAGGCCCCGGTGACCTGCGACGCGGCCGATCGGATCATGTCCGCGGCGAAGTACATCGGGATCAGCGCGGCCAGGCCCAGGACCAGGAGCAGCGCCACGAAGCGCGCCGACCAGAGATGGTCCGCGAACTCCTTGCCCGCGACCACCATCCAGCCGGCATGCGGCACGGAGCGCTCACGGCGGGATGCGGTGGCCGGGTCGGCGGGCGTCGAGGGGGTCGCGGTCGGTGCCGGAGCCGGCGGCGCGGCCTGGGTTGGGAGCGGGGCGCTCTCGCTCGTCATCGGACGTCCCTCGCGTGGCCGTGGGCGGCACGCTCGACGGCGCGCCGGTAGATCTCCTCGAGCGACGGCGCGACCGCCCGGACCGAGGTCAGGTCGAACCCGTTCGCGGCGGCGGCCGACAGCAGCTCCCGGCGGACGCGGGTGTCCTCGCCGGAGGGCCGGACCTCGAGGACCCACGAGCCGTTCGGCCGGTCGGGCGCGGTCACCTTCGTCACGTTCGGGATCGCCGCGAGGACGGAGCGGACGCGCTCGGCGCCGCCGTCCTCGGGGTCCGCGATGTCGGCCTCGACGTGAGCCGTGTCGTCGCCGAACCGGGCCGCGAGGTCCGGCATGGAGCCCTGCCCGATCAGCCGGCCCGCGGCGAAGATCCCGATCCGATCGCAGACCGACTGGACCTGGTTCAGGAGGTGGCTCGAGAGGAGGATGGCCATCTGGCGG
>DATBGP010000398.1:0-6035 GCA_036557925.1 Candidatus Limnocylindrales bacterium
GGTCGCCTCCAGCGGCGGACCCTGGCGCGGCTCGCGATGGACGCGGGCCGGCCGGTCGGACTCGACGCCCTGGAAGAGGCCGTCTGGGGCGAGGAACCGCCGACCGCCAGTCGGCACACGATCGCCACCCACGTCTTCCGGCTGCGACGTCTCGGCGTCGCGATCGCGACCCGCGGCGAGCGCTACCTCCTCGAATCGCCCACCGACGCCGGCACGGTTGAGCGGCTCGCCCACGAAGCCCGGGCTGCAGCCGCGGCGGGTGATCGCGAAGGCGCCGTCAGCCTGTTCCGGGAAGCCCTGGAACGGTGGCGGGGCCGCCCGCTGGAAGACCTCGACGATCTCGGTGAAGCGCAGGCGCCGGCGGCGCGCTGGACCGAGCTCCGGGAGACCCTTCGTGAAGAGGTCCTCGCGCTCGAGCTCGACGCGGGTCGTGCCGCGGATCGTATCGGTGAGGCCCGAGAGCTGGTCGAGGAGCAGCCGTACCGCGAACGGCGCTGGGAGCTGCTGATGCTGGCGTTGTATCGGGCCGGGCGCCAGGCGGATGCCCTGGATGCATACGCGGCCTGCCGAAGGCGCCTCGTCGACGATCTGGGGCTGGACCCGGGTCCGGGCCTGCGGCGGATGCAGCAGGCGGTTCTCGCCCAGAGCCCGAGTCTCGACGCGCCACCACCGGCATCGTCGACATCTCCGTCGTCCGCGCCGGTCGCGACGCGGATCCCGGGCACGTCGACCCGCCTGATCGGACGTGACGCGGAGCGGACGGACATCGACGACGCGGTGGCCAGGTCGCGGCTCTCGACGCTCCTCGGGCCGCCCGGCACGGGCAAGACGCGGTTGGCCGTGGAGGTCGCCCGAGCCGCCTCCGGCGCCGTCTGGTTCGCCTCGGTGGCGCACGTCGAAGCGCCGCGGTCCGTCAGCGCGGCGATCCTGGACGTCGTGGCACCGGCGTCGCTGGCGTCCGACGCCCTGGAGGGCATCGGACAGGCGATCGGTGATGCGCGTGGACTCCTGGTCCTCGACGGGTGCGAGGGTCGCCTGTCCGAGACGACGACGGTGATCCGCCGCCTCCTGGCGACCTGCCCCGACGTCCGGATCCTGGTCACCAGCCGCGAGCGCCTGGGCGATCTCGACGAGGCAGTGATCCCGATCGGCCCTCTCGCTCCGGCCGAGGCAGTCGCGCTGCTCGTGGATCGCGCCCGCCTCGTCGACCCGCACTTCCAGCTTCGTCCGGACGATGCGCCCGTCGCGGATCGGCTCTGCCGTCTCGTGGATCGGTTGCCGCTCGGGATCGAGCTCGTTGCCCGCCATCTCCAGCTGCTGACGCTCGACGACGTCGTGGAACGCGTCGAAACCGACGTCGGTCGCTGGGCTGGCGGACCGGCTGGCGGACGACCCGGCCTGTGGGCGGCGCTCGACGCCAGCCTCGAACGCCTGTCACCCACCGAGCGGCAGGCACTCCTCGCGCTGGCGTTACTGGTCGGTGACGGCGACCTCGAGCTCGTCACGACCGTCGCGGGCCTCGACGACGTTCAGGTGGACGCGTTCGATGTCGTGGCACGGCTCGTCGACGCCAGCCTCGTCCAGGTGCGGAGCGGGATCGGCCCGACCCGCTACGAGATCCTGCGGACGCTGGCCGGGCGAACGGTCGAGACGTCCGAGCCAAGCGCGCTCGCCGCGGCTCGCGATCGCTATGTCAGCGTCGTCCTGGAACGCGCCTCACGCCTGATCAGCCGGCTCCGGTCGGGCGAACGGAGCGAGGTCCTGCTCCGACTCGACCGCGAGATGCCCCACATCCGCTGGGTGCTGAGCACGCGGATGGATCCGTCCGCCCTCGACGTCGCGGTGGGGCTGACGGACTACTGGCTCGGCCGGCACCCGGCGGAGGGCCTCGACGTCATCGGGCGCCTGGTCGCAGCCACCGATCCGGAACCGGCGCTGCGTGCAGCAGCGCTGCTCGCCCGCGCCCACCTGGCCTACTGGGTGACCGACTTCGGGGACGGGGCCGCGCTGGCGGACGAGGCAGCGGGGATCTTCGCCTCGCTCGGCGACGCGGCGGGCGAGGGACGCGCACTTCGTCGCCGCGGGGCGATTGCGGCCGCGACGGACGACGTGCCGGCGGCGCAACGGTTCCTGGAGGCCTCGCTCGAGCGACTCGATGCCGCGGGTCTCGAGGCCGAGGCCGGCACGACCTTGCTGCACCTCGGCTCCCTGCTCGCCGACGAGGGCCTCCCGGCTCAGGCGCGCCCGCTGCTCGAGCGGGCGCTAGCGATCGCCCTCGTCGAGGGGGATCCGCTGGCCAAGGGCCACGTCCTCGCGGCCCTGACGCTGGCGCACTGGAAGGCGGGCAACCTCGACGCGGCGCTCCAGACCGGGAACGAGGCGCTCCTGATCTTCCGGGAGCTGGGTCATCGACCGACCGAAGGGACGGTGGCGTACCGGCTCGCCGCCGTCGCCCGTGGCCTCGGCCGGCCCAAGGCCGCCCGACGGTACGCCGAGCTCGCGGTCGAGGCAGGCACGCAATCGATGACCCGAACGACGATCGCCCTCGGGGAAGTCAATCTCGCCCGGCTCTCGCTTGACGCGGCAGACATCCGGGCCGGCGCGGACCACCTCGCCATCGCCCTCGACCAGATCGATGTCGAGGCCGACCGCTGGGTCCTCGTCGACGCTCTCGAGACCGGGGCACGTCTGCTTGCGCTGGCTGATCGCGAGGGTCACGGCGTCCTGCTGGAGGCCGCCGCGGCGATCCGGATCGCGATCCATCAGCCCATCGCGCCGACCGAGGCCGGGGACGTTCAGTGGACCCGCGGCCGAACCGTCGAGCCGGCGGACGGCGAAGTCCGGAGCGATCGGTCCCACCTGCCGCCGGCCGACGCGTACGCGGCGGTCGTCCAGGCGGTGGCCGAGGTCATCCGCACGGCCGATCGGCGAGCGTCGCGCCGGCGCGACGCCTGACCCGATGAGACAGGGCTGGGCGGAGGCGCGATCAGCGCGCGATCGCAGCTGCGATCGTCCTGCGATCGTCGCATCGGAGCCTTCGCGATGAACCCGCCGTCACGAAGGAGCCAGTCATGTCCTCGCGCTGGACCAAGCCCCTGGTGGTGCTCGTCCCGGTCGTCCTGATCGCCGCGTGCTCGAGCGGGGCCGGCGGCCCGGCTGGTCCCGGCTCCGGTGGGTCGGCGGTGGCCATCGCGCCGGGGGCGCCTGCGGCGTCGGTCGTCGACGGGTCGACTGGCGGCGGAACGGCCGCCAGCGACGCGGTGGATGGTGGCACGACCGTGGTCGACGTCTGTCGACTCGTCACCGCGGCTGATGTCGCCAAGGTGTTCCCGGGAAGCGTGACGGCGGCGGTCGAGCCCACCAATCCCAGCGGCTGCAGCTACGTCTTCGCGCCGGAGGACCAGGGCCTGACGATCGAGGTCGTGGCGGGCGACCAGGCCCAGACGTTCTGGACCGGGAACACCGGTCCGCAGGGCAGCGACACGATCGCCGTGAGCGGCATCGGCGACCAGGCGATGCGGGAGCCGGGCAATCCGGACCTCGTGGCCATCAAGGGATCGACCTTCTGCGAGGTCGAGGAGAACGGCGCACCCGAGCTCTACCAGGGCATGGCCACACCGGACCCGAACGACAAGATCTCTGACGACGAGGCGAACACGATCGCCCAGAAGTTCGGATCGTTCTGCAACCTCGTCTTCGCCGCGCAGTGAGCCGCCTTCGCTTCGCCATCGCCATCGTCAGCGTCGCGGTTCTCGCCGGTGCCTGCGGTGCGGCGATATCCCCGGCTCCCGCGAGCCAAACGCCCGCGCGCGTTGCAGACGGCGGATCGACCGAGCCGTCGGCGACGACGGCCATCGCGACGCGCGTTCCGCCCGCCGGCGCCACGGCCGCCACGGACGACACGAGCTGGGCGCTGGCCGAAGCGGCGACCCCTACCGACTACGGCCCGGGCGTCACCACGGCCGTCATCACGGCTCTCGCCCGAGCCGGGATCGCGACGCAGGCGGACGTCGCGCATGACGCACCGGAGCAGCCGATCACGGGGGTCGTGAGCCCGTTCCGACTGCTCGACTTCCAGGCCCACGCGCTGGCGGTGGGCGTCTGGGCGGACACCACCTGGAGCGGCGCCGAGCTCGATACGGTCATCCCGCTGCCGGAGGGGAGCAGCGGCGTGCCGACCACCTCGGAGCTCCTGGCGGCGTGGCTGGCGACCGCGAACACGCCCGGTGGGTCGTACTCGCGGGCGCTGATGGCGGGCCAGGACCTGAACGACCCGTCGACGCTTCGGTTCCCGGCCATCGCACTCGTCGTCTTCGTCTCGGACGTCGCGACCGATGGCGGAACGCTCGCGCCACCGACGACCCCGAGTTCCCCGTCTCCGTCGACGACCGCGGCCGGTGCCCTGATGAGCGCGGTGGGCATGCGACCGGCGACGAAGGCGAGGATCCAGCCCGCCGTCGCGGTGAACACGATCTGCTCCGACACGTCCGCGTGGATCCAGGGGATGATCGACGGGCTGTTCGACGCGCTGCGCGTGGCGACGCCGGCCGGCGGTGTCGGGCACGTCCTCGCCTCGGCCTGGAACTGGCTCGTCAGCGCGGCCCGGTTCGCCGTCAAGGGCCTCCTGACGACGTTGACCGATGCGGCCCTGGGCACGATCCGGAGCATCGCCGCGACGATCGCCTCCGTCGCGGAACAGGTGGCGTCGATCCTCCCGTACGCGGTGAAGGTCCGCTCGGTCAGCGAGAGCGGCGGCACGGTGTTCCGGCTGGCCTCCGCACCGCTTCGCGGCACGTTCCAGGCTGCGGTGACCGCCGGCGACCTCCCCGACTGGCCCGCCGTCCTGGCCGATTGCGCCGCAACCGCCCAGGTCGCGCTGCCCGACTTCCACGCGAAGGACGTCGCGGTGTCCTGGGGTCCGCTGGAGTCGGCCGGCGATCCACTGCTCGGGCCGACGGACCAGGCGACCGGGACCAGCCTCACGGACGCATCCGGACAGGCGATGTGGCCCTTCCTGACGAGCCGCGATCCGGGCGAAGCGCCGGGCGACGAGCGCGACCAGGTCGACTGGATGCCGGTGGCCGTGCACCGGCCCGAGATCGATGCTGCCCGGCGACAGCTGACGGACGCCCTGCTCGCACCGATCCCGTCGTTGCTCCGGCCGTTCGTGACGCCGTTGTTCGCCCCGGTGCTCGACGGCCTCCAGTCGCGGCTGAACGCGGTCCTCGACGCCCGCGGTCGCGGCCCGGCCTTCCTCGTCTACCACGACCAGCCACCCGCCACGCCCGCGCCTCCGCCGTCCGCGGCGCCGTCCGGGTCGTGCGACCTCGGCACGATCGCCGCCGGCCACTACCGAGGCACGTTCCACGAGACCGTGGTGACGACGCTCGGCGGGATCTCGAGCGTGGACACCCACGACATCACCGGTCCGGTCGATCTGACCGTTGCGCCGGGAGGGGCGGTCTCGGGCACGTTCAGCTATGTCGACCAGGAGCACCAGATCATCGATGTCGGGCACACGCACGACGTCCACGAGTCGACGGCCGAGATGACCGGTGGCACGGCGCGGGGCAGCGCCTGCGACCTCGAGCTGGCGTTCGGACATGTCGTCCTGACGAAGTGCCACGATCAGGTCCTGGGCGACTGTCTTGGCGGGAGCGGCTCGCAGTTCTCCCTCGTGCTGCCGCTGGGGTCGCCCGCTCGATCCGACGCCGGGCACCTCGTCTGGACGCAGCGCCACGACGACAAGCAGGAGACCGGCGACGATGTCCAGTCCACGCTCGAGGTCGCCGTCGACGGTCCCGCTTGACGGGGGATGGCCGTCGGGGCGGATCGGCGCCCGCGGCTACAGCCCGGCGACCTCCGTCTCGTCGCGGACCTCGTCGATCCCGTCGACCTCGCTCGCCACTTCCACGATCGCGTCGCCGTCCTCGATGCCGTCGACTTGGCCGCGGATGATCGCCGTCGAGCCGATGACCGCGATCTCGAGCCGGTCGGCCAGGGCGCTGGTGGCCGAATCGGCGCGGAGCGCCTCG
>DATBGP010000399.1:0-4368 GCA_036557925.1 Candidatus Limnocylindrales bacterium
GCGAGGAACCCGCCGATCAGGCCCGTGATCAGGCTGCCGAAGAACGTCAGCAGCAGCCACGTCCCGAAGGCGACGAGGGCCGACGTCGCCGCCCGCCGGATCAGGACCGACAGGAGCAGGCCGAACGCCAGCCAGAGCGACACGTAGACGAACGTGAGAATCAGCCACGTCACGATCCGGAGGAGCTCCTCGGCCTTCGGGACGATGCCGAGCCGGATGATCCCGAACGCCGCGATCAAAAGGACGACGAACGTCAGGACGAGCCCGATCACCGCCAGACCCGCGGCGAACTTCCCGTTGATCACGTCGTCGCGGAAGATCGGCTGGGACAGGAGGCGCGGGAGCGTGCCGTTCGAGCGCTCGCCGTTGACGGCGTCGAAGGCGAAGACGATCCCGAGCAGCGGCCCCACGATCGCGATGAACTCCCAGGCGGCCGGCAGCTGGACCTGGCTGTCGCCGACCGTCGGGGCAAGCGTGAACAGGAAGAGGAAGATCGACGACGCACCCGTGACCTGCGAGGCGGCCGATCGGATCATGTCCGCCGCGAAGTACATCGGGATCAGCGCGGCCAGGCCGAGGACCAGGAGCAGCGCCACGAACCGCGCCGACCAGAGGTGGTCCGCGAACTCCTTGCCCGCGACGACCATCCAGCCGGCATGCGGCACGGATCGCTCGCGGCGAGAGGCGGTGGCCTCGTCAGCGGGCGTCGACGGGCTGGCGGATGGCGCAGGCACCGGCGGCACGGCCTGCGTGGGGAGCGGGGCGCTCTCGCTCGTCATCGGACGTCCCTCGCATGGCCGTGGGCCGCGCGCTCGACCGCGCGCCGGTAGATCTCCTCGAGCGACGGCGCGACGGCCCGGACCGAGGTCAGGTCGAACCCGTTCGCCGCGGCGGCGGACAGGAGCTCGCGGCGGACCCGGGTGTCCTCGCCGGACGGCCGGACCTCGAGCACCCACGATCCGTTCGGCCGGTCGGGCGCGGTCACCTTCGTCACGTTCGGGATCGCCGCGAGGACGGAGCGGACGCGCTCGGCGCCCCCGTCCTCGGGGGCCGCGATGTCGGCCTCGACGTGGGCCGTGTCGTCGCCGAACCGGGCAGCGAGCTCCGGCATCGAGCCCTGACCGATGAGCCGGCCCGCGGCGAAGATCCCGATCCGATCGCAGACCGACTGGACCTGGTTCAGGAGGTGGCTGGAGAGGAGGATCGCCATCTGCCGCTCGCGGACGAGGTTCCGGAGGAGCCCGAGGATCTCGGTGACGCCGAGCGGATCGATCGCGGTCGTCGGCTCGTCGAGGATCAGGACGTCGGGATCCTTGATGAGCGCGTCCGCGATGCCGAGGCGCTGGAGCATGCCCCGCGAGTAGGTGTCGGTGCGGTCGTCCGCCCGGGCCGTCAGCCCGACCGACTCGAGCGCCTCGTCGATCAGGCCCTTTGCCTCGTCCCGCGGGATCCGGTTCAACCGGGCCGTGTACTGGAGGTTCTCGCGGCCCGAGAGGTCGCCGTAGAAGCCGACGCTGTCCGGCAGATAGCCCACCCGCCGCTTGACCTCGAGCGGCCGCCGGGCCGGGTCCAGCCCGACGACGCGGGCCTGGCCCTCGGTCGGCTCGGTGAGGCCGAGCAGCATGAGGATCGTGGTCGTCTTGCCCGCGCCGTTCTGGCCGAGCAGGCCGAAGATCTCGCCCGCCTGGACCTCGAGATCGAGGTGGTCGACCGCCACGAGGTCGCCGTACGCCTTCGTGAGCCCGCGCGTCCGGATCGGCGCCCGCGGCCGGTCGTCACCCGCCGGGCGGGTGGCTGGAGCCGCGCCGGGCTTCCGATCCGGCGCCCCGCCCTTGCGACCGACGCGCTGCCGGGTGGGTCGCGTCGACGGCGCGGTCATCGGCGACCGTAGGTCCGGAAGACGTAGAACAGGCCGGCGAGGATCGCGACGATCAGGAGGACGCCCGCGATCAGCCAGATCGGCGAGGTCTCGACCGTGAAGGTCATCGCGAGGTCGTTGGTCGCGGCGTTCGCGCCGTTCTCGCCGGGCGCCGTCGCCGTGAGCGTGAACTGGTAGTCGCCGGTCACGGCGTCACCGGACGGCGTGATCGTCGCGGTGACGGTCACCTGCTGGCCGGCCGGGATCGTCGGGATCGTGTCCTGGTCGAAGGTGATCTTCCAGTTCGTCGGCTGGGTGGCCGTCATCTTCACGTTCGTGAGCGGTCCCGTGCCGTCGTTCTTCACGACGACCTGCTGGGTCGTCCCGGAGCCGGCCGGCCCGTGCGCCGACACGAGCTGGTTCGGCGTCGAGAGCGTGACCTTGAACGTGCCGGTGATCTCGACCCCGAGCGGGTACGGGATCGTCTGGGTGCCCGCGGTTACGGTCAGGTCGATCTGGTACTGGTCGGCCGGCGCGTCGGCCGCCGGCGTGACGGAGACGGTCACGGTCGTGGAGCTCCCGGCCTTCACGACGACGCTCGCGGCCTGGGCCTCGGACAGCTTCGTGTCGACCGTCCAGCCGGCCGGGCCCGTCGCCGCCGCCGAGACCGTCTGGTCCTGGGCGGAGCCGTTGTTCACCGTGACGGTGAAGCTGAAGGTCGTGTCGTTCGCGCCGGTCAGCGTCTGGGACGTCGACGACAGGGTGACGTCACCCGAGACCGCGGTATCGACGTTCACGGTGATCGGCAGGGTCGCGACGTCGCTGCCCAGCCGGGCGGTCACGGTCATCCGGCCGGTGGTCACGGTCGTGTCGGCCGGGACCTTCACGTCGAGGCGGGCAGTGGCCGCCTTGCCGTCCTGCACGGACACCCCCGAGATCACGAAGCCGCCGCCGTGCAGGGTGGCGGTCCAGCCGCTCGGCGCGCCGGCGACGCTGAGGCTCGCGGTGCCCGAGCGGGGCGCCGTGATGCTCAGGTCGAAGCTGGCGCTCGAGCCGGGCGCGACCGCGATCGACGGGTACGGCGTCGTCACGGCGAACGGGTCGGCGGCGAGGGCCGCCGGTGCGAGACCGGCGAGCATCAGGGCCGAAACGGCGAGGGCGGTCGCGGGGCGTCGCACACGCGCGATCAGGGACGTCGGCAAGGGACCCCTCCTGCAGTCGATTGCATCGGACGGCGGGGAGTCTGACAACCGGCGGGCCCCGGTGCAACTTCCGTTCGATGCGACGAAGGTTGAAATATCTCAACCCGCCGCCCGGAAGACTACCGGGGAACGGCCTCCACGCGCAGGCGCGGGGCCGCGGAGTCGTCGCGACCCTCGAGATCGTGCAGATCCTGGAGGAGATCGTCGTCCTCGTCGGCCGAGACCAGGACGAGGCCGGCCTGGTGATCCGCGGCGTACCGGCTGAGATGCTCGGCGTCGGCGGTCTCGGGCAGCCAGGCCCAGGCATCGACACCTTCCGTCCGCAGCCGGCCGACCTGCCGTGCCAGCGGCTCGCGCCCGGCGGCGATCAGGTCGTTCGGTCCGAGCCGGTCGCCGAACTGCTCCTGCTCGCCGTCACCGGACCACTCGGTCGGCAGCGGCGATTCCAGCGGGCTCGTCGCGGCGTCGCGATCCCAGAGGATGACGGTCGAGCCGGCGTTCCGGGCGACCGCGCCGGCGCGCTGCACGACGGCGGCGTGGCTGTCGTCGTCCGTCGTGACGGCGACGATCGCGGAGAGTTGCGGCGTGGGTGTCACCATCTCCGGAGCATCCGGCGGAGTGGCCAGCGGCGGGACGACGGGTCAGGCCCGCGGCGTTGCCGTTGCGCGACAGTTCGCGATCGCACGCGGCGGCGCGCCCTCCGCGCTCGCCGCCTCAGCGCGAGCTCTCGACCGGCGCCCGCTCCTCGACGACCGTGATCGGGACGTCCATCGCGCCGCGCATTCGGGACGGGATGTCCTGCCGGAGCCACCGCGAGACGCCCGCAGGCAGCGTCGACAGGACGATCTCCGAGACGTCCCGGCCTCGGGCGGCATCGCGGACGGCCGCGATCGGGTCCCGGTCGCCGATCTCGCCCTCGGCGGTGATGCCCTGGTCGGCGAGCTGCTGCCGGAAGGCCGCGAGGCGTTCCTCGGCGGCCGTCCGGGCGGCGTCCTCGTCCCAGGTCATGGCGCCGCCCGGCGGTGGGGTCGCCGGAACGACGACGTGGAAGTCGCGAGCGCCGGATCGGATCCGGCTCGTCACCGTGGTGGCGAGCTCCTCGCTCGGCAGGGTCTGGTTGGCGACGATGAGGATCGTGCTCATCGGGGACACCTCCTCGCGGGCCCGGGTCTCCTCGAATCGTCGACCCGGCGTCAACGGGTACGGTGCCGCGGTTCGACCGGTTCGGCCGGCACGTGCTCGCCGGCCCCGCTTTGCTGCCCGTCGCCGACCGGCCCGCCAACCCGGCCCGGGGCGCCAAACCTTCCC
>DATBGP010000400.1:0-7412 GCA_036557925.1 Candidatus Limnocylindrales bacterium
GCCGCCAGGGAGTTGGCGACGGCCAGCTCGGCGTCGTTGTGGGTGTGGATCCCCCACTCCACCGGCGCGCCGGCGGCCTCGGGATCGCCCTCCAGCGCGGACCGGACGTCGCCGACGATCGCGACCAGCTCGTCCGTCAGCGTCCCGCCGTTCGTGTCGCAGAGGACCAGCGTCCGGGCACCGGCCCCGCGAGCCGCCCGGAGCGTCGACAGGGCGTAGTCGCGGTCGTCCTTGAAGCCGTCGAAGAAGTGCTCGGCGTCGTAGACGAGCTCGCGGCCGCGATCGACGATGAAGCCGACGCTGTCCGCGACCATGTCGAGGTTCTCCTGCGGGGTGGCGCCGAGGACCTCGGTCACGTGGAGCAGCCACGACTTCCCGAAGATCGTGACGACCGGCGTCTCCGCCGCGACCAGCTCGCGGAGGTTCGGGTCGTCCTCCGGCCGGTTCGACCGGTGGCGGGTCGAGCCGAACGCGGCCAGCTTCGCGGTCCGCCAGGTCATGGTCCGGGCCGCCTTGAAGAACTCGATGTCCTTCGGGTTGGAGCCCGGCCAGCCGCCCTCGATGTAGGGCATGCCGTACTCGTCGAGCATCCGGGCGACCCGCAGCTTGTCGGCGAGGCTCAGGGTGATGTTCTCGCCCTGGGTCCCGTCCCGGAGCGTCGTGTCGTAGAGGGTGACCGGCCGTTCGCCGCTCACGCCACCGCCTCCGCGACGCCGAGCCGCTCCACGATCGCGTCCGTCATCTCCACCGTGCCGACGCGCCGGATGCCGGCGCTCTCCCCGCCGGGCAGCAGGTCGGCCGTCCGGAAGTCGGCGTCGAGAGCCGCCGCGACGGCCGTCTCGACCGCTGCGGCCGCGTCCTCGAGCCCGAGCGACAGCCGGAGGAGCATCGCCGCCGAGAGGATCGTCCCGATCGGGTTCGCGAGGTCCCGGCCGGCGATGTCCGGGGCGGACCCATGGATCGGCTCGTAGAGCCCGAACGTGCCGTGGGCGGTCCGCCGCTCGCCGAGCGACGCGGACGGCAGCATGCCGAGGCTGCCGGCGAGAACCGCCGCCTCGTCGCTGAGGATGTCGCCGAAGAGGTTCTCGGTCACGATCACGTCGAACGCGGCGGGCTGCTTGACCAGGAGCATCGCGCAGGAGTCGACCAGCTGGTGCTGGAGCTCGACGTCGGGGTGCGTCTCGCCGATCCCGGTCGCGACCGAACGCCACAGCCGCGAGGTCGCGAGGACGTTGGCCTTGTCGACGCTCGTGACCCGGCGATGCCGCGCGGCGGCCAGCTCGAACGCCAGCTCCACGACCCGGGCGACCTCGCCCTCGGTGTAGGGGAGCGTGTCGTAGGCGTGCCGCTCCGAGGCCTCCCCCGCCGGCTCGGCCGGAGCAGGCTCCTCGCGCTCGCCGAAATAGAGGCCACCCGTGAGCTCGCGGACGATCAGGAGGTCGACGCCCGCGAGCAGCTCGGGCCGCAGCGGGGACGCCGGGATCAGGGCCGGGTGGACGCTCACCGGCCGGAGGTTCGCGTAGAGGCCGAGCCCGCCGCGGAGGGCGAACAGCGCCTGCTCCGGACGGACCGCGGCGGACGGATCGGACCACTTCGGCCCGCCGACCGCGCCGAGGAGGATCGCGTCCGCCTCGCCGCAGGCCTCCACGTCCTCGGGCCGGATCGCGACGCCGTACGCGTCGATCGCGGCACCACCAACGAGGAACTCCGTCCACGCGACGCTGAAGCCGAACCGCTCACCCGCCGCGTCCACGACGCGCCGGGCCGCCGCGACGACGTCCGGCCCCACCCCGTCGCCGGGGATCGTCGCGACCCGGAAGGAGCCGACGAGATCGTCCTCCGAGGTCATCAGGGAAGCTCCTCGGCCGTCCGCCGGCCGACGAACGCGACGTCGACGCCGTTGATCTCCGCCCCGTGGAGCTTGTTGACCGCCACGAGGTAGCCGTCGATCGAGGCCTCGATGATGTTCGTGGACAGGCCGTGGCCGGAGACCACGAGCGCGCCCGGACCCTCGTCCGAGGACCGCCGGCAGCGCACCAGCACCTGGCCCTGGGCGTCCTCGCCCGCCGAGACCGCCTTGATCTCCCACTCGGCGAGGACCGGGTGCCAGCCGAGGACCGGCTGGAGCGCGCTGTCGACCGCCGAATACAGGGCATCGACCGGCCCGTTGCCGGTCGCATCCGCGGTGCGATCCTCGCCGTTGACCGTCAGCGTGACCGTGCCGGTGGCGTTGCCGCCGTGGGACGAGGTGACGCTCCAGCCCACGAGCTCGACCGATGCCGGGACCTCCGACGCGCGCTGCTCGGCGAGGGCGAGCAGATCCTGGTCGGTGACCTCCTTCTTCGCGTCGGCCAGCGCGATCGCCTGGCGGTAGATCGTCTCGAGCGCCTCGCCCTCGAGGTCGTGGCCCAGCTCGTGGAGCTTGCCCTGGAGGCCCTTCCGGCCGGACAGCTTGCCGATCGTCAGCTGGCTCCCGGACAGGCCGACGGACTGCGGCGTCATGATCTCGTAGGTCAGCGGGTTCTTGATCACGCCGTCCTGGTGGATGCCGGACTCGTGGGCGAACGCGTTGCCGCCGACGATCGCCTTGTTCGGCTGGATCGCGAAGCCGGTCAGGTAGCTGACGAGGCGCGAGGCCGCGGTGATCTGCTCGGTCTGGACGCTGCTGCCCAGCTCGGGGAACTGGGTGGGCCGCGTCCGGAGGGCCATGACGACCTCCTCGAGCGAGGCGTTGCCGGCGCGCTCGCCGAGGCCGTTGATCGTGACCTCGACCTGACGGGCGCCGGCCTGGACCGCCGCGAGGGTGTTCGCCGTTGCAAGCCCCAGGTCGTTGTGGCAGTGGACGCTGACGGTCGCGTCGCGACCGACGAGCTCGACCACCTGGCCGACGAGCGCCCCGAACTCCGCCGGGATCGCGTAGCCGACGGTATCGGGGATGTTCACGGTGGATGCGCCGGCCTCGACGACCGCCGCGTAGACCTGCAGGAGGAAATCCGTGTCGGTCCGCGAGGCGTCCTCCGCGGAGAACTCGATCTCGGCGTCGGCACCGAGGGTCTCGCGGCCGTAACGGACCCAACGGACGGCCTCGGCGAGGGCCTCGTCCCGGGAGAGGCGGAGCTTGTGCTTCAGGTGGATGTCGCTCGTCGCGATGAAGACGTGGAGGTGGGGCCGCTCCGCGACGGAGATCGCCTCCACCGCCCGCTGCGGATCGCCGTCGCGGCAGCGGGCGAGCGCCGCCACCGCGATCCCGCCCTTCGTCTCCTGGGCGATCCGGCGGACGGCCTCGAAGTCGCCCGGCGAGGCGGCCGGGAAGCCGGCCTCGATGACGTCGACCTTCAGCCGGGCCAGCTGGCGGGCGACCTCGAGCTTCTCGGCGGCGGTCAGCCCGGCGCCCGGCGCCTGCTCGCCGTCCCGGAGGGTCGTGTCGAAGATCCGGACGCTGCCGGGCTCGACGGCCGCGGTCATCGGGCCGCTCCGGCGGCCGCGGGGGCCTTGGCACTCGTGTCGACCGCCGACTGGGCCTCGCCCGCCTCCACGACGACCGGGTTCAGGAAGGCCATCTGGCTCCTGAGCGCGGCGCCGACCTCCTCGATCTGGTGATGCTTGTCCTGCTCGCGGAGGCGCTGGAACTCCTCGCCGCCGGCCTCCTGGACCGAGATCCAGCGGGTCGCGAACGAGCCGCTCTGGATGTCCGAGAGGACGTCCTTCATCGCCGCCTTGGCCCCTTCGGTCACGCGCGGCCCGGAGACGTAGTCCCCGAACTCGGCGGTATCGCTGACGCTGAACCGCATGAAGTTCAGGCCGCCTCGGTACATCAGGTCGACGATGAGCTTCAGCTCGTGCATCGTCTCGAAGTAGGCGAGCTCCGGCTGGTAGCCGGCCTCGACGAGGGTCTCGAACGCCGCCTTGATGAGGGCCGAGACGCCGCCGCAGAGCAGCGCCTGCTCGCCGAACAGGTCGGTCTCGGTCTCCTCCTTGAACGTCGTCTCGAGGACGCCCGCGCGGGTGGACCCGATGCCGCGGGCGTAGGCGAGGACGCGCGCCCGGGCCGTGCCCGAGGGGTCGCTCTCGACCGCGAACAGGGCCGGCACGCCGCCGCCCTGCTCGTAGACGGAGCGGAGCAGGTGGCCGGGCCCCTTCGGCGCGACCATCCCGACGTCGATCGTCGAGGGCGGCTGGATCCGCCCGAACCGGATGTTGAAGCCGTGGGCGAACATCAGCAGCTGGCCCGGCCGGAGGTTCGGGGCGATCTCCGCGTCGTAGACCGCCTTCTGGAGGGTGTCCGGGACGGCGATCATGATTACGTCGGCGGCCTGAACGGCATTTGCGACGTCGGTGATTTGGAGCCCGGCCGCCTCCGCGTTCTCGCGGCTCTTCGAGCCCGGCTTCAGGCCAACGACGACGTCGACCCCCGAGTCCTTCAGGTTCCGGGCATGGGCGTGGCCCTGCGACCCGTAGCCGATGATCGCGACGGTCTGCCCCTCGAGGGCCGCCGGATCCGCATCGTTGTCGTAGTACATGCGCGCGGTCATCGCTTCACGGCCTCCTCGATCGATGACGACCCGCGCGACATGACGACCGCGCCGGTTCGCACCAGCTCCTTGATCCCGTAGGTGCGGACGAGGGCGACGAAGGCGTCGACCTCGCTCTCGGGTCCGGTCACCTCCACGATGACCGACTCCGCGGCCAGGTCCACGACCCGGCCCTTCGACAGCTCGACGAGCTTCAGGACCTCGGCCCGATTCGCGTCCGTGGCCCGGACCTTCACGAGCGCGAGCTCCTGGGCCACGACCGGCTCGGCGGTGACCTCCTGGACCTTCAGGACGTCGATCAGGCGATAGAGCTGCTTGGCCGCCTGCTCGACCGCGACGTCGTCGCCGTGGAGGGTGATCGTCATCCGGCTGACGTCCGGCTGGTCGGTGTGGCTGACCGCGAGCGAGTCGATGTTGAAGTTCCTTGCCCGCATGAGCGAGGAGACGCGGTTCAGGACGCCCGGCTTGTTGAGGACGATGACGATCAGCGTGTGGCGCCGGGTCTCGCCGCCGCCGGGCAGGGCCCGAGGCGGGGGCGCCGCGTGAGCGGGCTCCTTCGCGGGAGCCGGCGCCCGACCGTTCGAGCCCGGGTCGCCCGGGGCAGCGCTCACTCGTCCGCCCCTTCCCAGGTCTCGATCAGGTCGGACAGGCCCTTGCCGGCCGGCATCATCGGGAACACGTTCTGCTCCTCGGCGATCTCGAACCAGACGAGCGCCGCGCCGTCGACGGCCTGGGCGGCCCGGATCGCGTCGTCGACCTCGTCCGGCCGGCTGGCCTTGAAGGCCGGGATCCCGAAGGCGTCGGCGAGCTTCGCGAAGTCCGGCCCGGGCAGGTGGGCGGAGTGGTAGTTGCCCGCGTAGATGATCTCCTGCCACTGCCGGATCATCCCCAGCTTCTTGTTGTCGAGCAGGGCGATCTTCACGGGAATCCGGTCCGCGGTGAGGGTCATCAGCTCCTGGAACGTCATCTGGAAGCCACCGTCGCCGGTGACGGCCCAGGTCTCCCGCTCGGGCGCGCCGAGAGCCGCGCCCATCGCCGCCGGGACGCTGTAGCCCATCGTCCCGAGGCCGCCCGACGACACGTGGGTGTTCGGCCCCCGGAACCCGGCGTACCGGGCGAGCCACATCTGGTTCTGGCCGACGTCCGCGACGTACGTCGCCGCGTGGTTCGTCAGCTCGCCGATCCGCTCGATGACGTAGTCCGCGGAGAGGAGGCCATCGCGCCAGGCGCCCGAGCCGTGCCAGGACGATCCCTCGGACTCGCGACGCCAGTCCGCCAGCTCGGCGAGATAGGCCTCGCGCTCCGCCGGATCGACCGCCTCCACCATGGGCAGGAGGGCGGCCAGGACCCGCTTCGCGTCGCCGACGATCGGGACCTCGACCGCGACGTTCTTGCCGATCTCGGCCGGGTCGATGTCGACGTGGACGATCCGGGCGTACGGCGCGTAGGTCCGGACGTTGCCGGTGACCCGGTCGTCGAAGCGCATCCCGATCGCCAACAGGAGGTCGGCCGACTGGATCGCCCGGTTCACGTGCTTCCAGCCGTGCATGCCCATGAAGCCGTAGCTCAGTGGATGGGTCTCGTCGATCGCGCCGATCCCGAGGAGGGTGTGGGCCACCGGGATCCGGGCCTTCTCGGCGAGCGCGACGAGCTCGTCCCAGGCCTCGGCGTGGAGGACGCCGTGGCCGGCCAGGATCACCGGCCGCTTCGCCCTCGCGATCTCGGCGGCTGCGAGCTTCAGCTGGCGGCCGTTCGCGTCGAGGTTCGGGCGGAAGCCCGGCAGGCCGGCGACGATCTCCTCCTCGCTCGGGTGCTGCGCGCGGGTCTCCTGCTGGAGGGCGTCCTTGGTGATGTCGACGTGCACCGGGCCGGGCCGGCCGGTGCGGGCGATGTGGAACGCCTCGGCGAGGACGCGGGGCAGGTCGTTCGCGTCCCGGACGAGGTAGTTGTGCTTCGTCATCGGCAGGGTGATGCCGTTGATGTCGATCTCCTGGAACGCGTCCTTGCCGATCAGGGCGGACGGCACGTTGCCGGTGATCGCGACCAGCGGGACGGAGTCGAGGAGGGCGGTCCCGATCCCCGTCACGAGGTTCGTGGCGCCCGGCCCGGAGGTGCCCATGCAGACGCCGACGCGGCCGGTCACCCGGGCATAGCCGTCGGCCGCGTGGGCGCCGCCCTGCTCGTGGCGGACGAGGACGTGGCGGAGGTCCGGGTAGTCACCGAGGACGTCGTAGAGGGGCAGGATCACGCCGCCGGGATAGCTGAAGAAGACGTCGACGCCCTGGAGGAGGAGGGCCTCGCAGACCACGTCCGCGCCGATCCGCGTCCGATGGCGCGGCCGGGCGTCGTCGAGCATCGCCTTCCGGGCGGCCTCGACCGCCGCGGCGTTGGCGCTGCCATCGGCCGGGATGTGGCTCCGTCGCTCCGGCTTCGCCGCCGGTTCGGGCGGCGCCGCCGCCTGTCCCTTCGTCATCGTCATCGTCCTGCCTGCCCTCGCTGCTCGATCCGATCCCGTTCGATCCGTTCGATCACTCGATCCGCCAGCGCGGCGCTCCCCTCCCCGCCGCGGTGCCTCGTCGACTGCCGGTCGCAGGCCAACAAAAAACCCCCGCCACCCGGCGAGGGTCCCGTTGGTCTGCGGTGGTTCGTTCGCGACTAGCGCCCGTCCCTCCGTGTCCCTCCGGTCTCCCGCCGGGAGCCGGTAATGAGGAGGCCGACGAGGCCGTCAAGACCGGTCAGGAGCGAGCGAAGAAGGGAGAGGAGCGATCCGTCCGAGAGTCCTGCGTCGTTCAGCGGCATCTGGACGCGCCGACCGTCCGTCGTCACGACGACGGCGACATGGCGGCGATTCCGGCCATCGAACAGACCCAATGCGGTCTC
>DATBGP010000401.1:0-5601 GCA_036557925.1 Candidatus Limnocylindrales bacterium
GTTGTCGATCTGCTCGTCGTTCTTGTACTGGACCTCGCCGAGGCTCGCGAGGAACGGCCCGAGGCCGACCGCCTGGAGCAGGTCGGGGTTGCCGAAGGCGAGGCTCAGGCTGATCACCAGGACGACCCGGCCGTCCTCGTGCTCCACCTCGATGCCCTGGCGGGCGAATGCGTCGAGGCGGGCCTGGCTGAACGTCCCTTCGGGGAAGCTCGGCTCGAACTCGCCGTGGACCATGCTGTGGGCACGGAAGCCGACCGTCGCGAACTCGTTGGTGAGCGTCGGGTTGACGTCCGCGTGGTAACCGGTGTAGGTCCCGAGCCGCACGCCGAGCGTCGGGAGGAACTGGGTGTAGGTGATGTACTGGACCTCCGCGCCGACGACGCGACGCGCGATGTCGTACCTCTGGCCCGCGCCGAGGGACCGCGGCAACGCGGCGACGATTCGGTTGTGCTCGCGGACGAACAGGGTGTGGAGCGCCGTCAGGGCCATGTTCTCGTTCGCCCGGACGTCGCCCGCGACCACCGCCGAGCCCGGCCGGCCCTGCTGCGCGCCGAAGAGATCCATCACGGGCGCGTTCGGCTTGGCCGAGGCCCGGGGCAGGTAGCCGCCGGAGGTCAGGAGTGACGCGCCGTCCGGCGCGAGCAGCCACTGCCGGCGCTGGCCGTCAGTCCCGTAGATCTGCGAGGCGTCGAGGAAGCTGCTCAGCGTGTTGACCTGCTGGCGCGGGTTCGTGACGCCCGTTCCCGGCGCGGCCGGCGTCCGGTCGAAGCCGATCGAGCCGAGCTCGTTGTCGAACGATTCCAGCGGGTCGCCCGGATCGAAGCCGATGTTCGCGGCGCCGCCGGAGGACTCGTCCCGGAGGCCCATGTCGTGATCGATGAACTGGCCCCAGGCCCAGCCCCATTGGGAGATGCCGTTCTCCGAGAAGAGGTTCTGGTTCGCGTCGTTGAAGATCCGGTTGCTGAGGTAGCGCGCGTTCGGACCGCTCGCCATCGCGGAGCGGCCGTCGGCGTAGGCCGGGGCGGCGATGCGGCGATACGGCTGGCCGGCGGCTCCCCAGGTCGGATGGGCGACGTTGTTGCCGGAGCCGTCGAAGCTGCGGGTGCCGGATGGGGCGGCGGTGGCGGTCGCGGCGATGGCCAGGGACAGGCCGACCGCGAGCAGGAATCGCACCATGGCGAACCTCCGGTTGTGACGGCCGACCCGGCGGCGACGAGCCCGTGGCTGGGGCCGGGCTCGCCTGGGGCCGGGTGGGCGGGGTCCCGCCGTGTGGGGCGTGACGGGGTTCCCGGACGGTGGCCGCGGCGGCGTGACCGGACCGTCACCGAGGCGTGTCTCGGGCGGTCGGCCACGCGGTCTGGTGCGCGATGCGAGACGCCGGCGAGCGCGCGGTGGGACGATCCGCCCGCCGGATCGGCGGGCCCGAGCCGAGGAGCCGAGGAGCCGAGGAGCACGCCATGGACTTCGAAGCGGTCGTGATGAAGCGCCGCGCCGTGCGCCGGTTCGAGGACGCCGGCGTCGACCGGGCGGCGATCGAGCGCATCGCCCGGCTGGCCCAGCGGGCGCCGTCGGCGGGCTTCAGCCAGGGCCAGCGGCTCGTGGTCGTGACGGAACCGGAGCGGCGCCGAGAGGTCGCCCGGATCTGCGGCGAGGAGCTCTACGAGCCGGACTTCGGCCGGTGGATCAGCGAGTGCGCGGCCCAGTTCGTGCCGTGCGTGTCCGAGGCGATCTACCACCGTCGGTACCAGGAGCCGGACAAGGTCGACGAGGAGGGCCGGGAGATCGAGTGGCCCGTCCCCTACTGGTTCGTCGACGTCGGCGGCACGATGCAGAACATCTGGCTTGCGGCGGTGAACGAGGGCCTCGGCTGCGGGTTCGTCGGCACCGACGACCTCGACGGGCTGCGGGCCGCGCTCGCGATCCCCGACGAGTTCACCCCGATCGGCGTGATGCCCGTGGGCCGGCCGCTCCCGGACGTGCGCTCACCCAGCCTCAAGCGCGGCTGGGTGCCGTTCGAGGAGTTCGCCCGCTGGGAGCGCTGGTCGGAGGCCTGACGGTCGCCGCGGCGCCGGGTCAGGCTCGGGACGTCGAGCCGGCCCGGATCGGGAACGTGCCGCGCGTGATCAGGACGCCGGCGACGATCACGACCCCGCCGACGACCTGGCCGAACCGGATCGGCTCGGCGAGGAACACCGCCGCAAGGACGACGGCCAGGGCCGGGACGAGGAACTGGTACGCCGACGTCCGGGTGGGCCCGATCACCTTCACCCCGTTCTGGACGATGACGTTCGAGACCCCGGCGGCGAGGAAGCCCGAGTACAGCACCGCGCCGATGACGTCCGGCGGGATCGACGTCAGGCCGGACGCCGACAGCTGGGAGAGGGCGAGCGGGGCCAGGACGATCGTGCCGGCGAGCGTCGCCCACGCCGTCGCGCGGAGCGGGCTGTAGCGCCCGAGGAACGGGGCCCCGAACGCGAGATAGACCGACCAGCAGAGGGCGGCGAGCAAGGTGATCGCCTCGCCCGCGATCTCGCTGCCGATCGTCAACCCGGTACCGGAGCCGATGACGATCGCGACTTTCGCGAACGACGTGATCCCGCCGACGAGCTTGGCCGCGGTCAGGTGGTCGGAGCCCGCGACCACCGCCAGGAACGCGACCAGGACCGGCGTCGACGCGATGATCAGGGCGGAGTCGCCGGCCGGAACGGTCGTCAGGCCGGTCGTCCAGAGGATCTGGTAGATGCCGAAGCCGAGCGCGCCAAGCCCGCAGATCGGGACCAGGTCGCGGCGGGCGAGGCGGACCGATCCCTCGCGCCAGCGCAGCAGGGCGAACAGCGTCACCGAGGCCAGCACGAACCGCAGGAAGGTGAAGCCGACCGGCGGGAGGACGTCGAGGGCGGACTTGACGACGATGAAGTTCGCCGACCAGAACAGCATCACGACCAGGACGGCGGCCTCGGCGACGCGCCGGTCCGCCGCGGCGGTCCGCGAGGTGATCGGGCTCGAGGCGGTCGTGCTCGAGGCGGGCACCGAAACGCCCGCCGGGCCACCGACGGGCGTGTCAGCCGGGTTCGCGACCGCCGCGCTCGCTGGCGCGGCGGCGTCGGGCCCCTCGATCAGGCGCCTTCGCGGTCGAGCTCGAGGAGGTCGTCCTCCTGCTCCTCGGTGACCTTCAGCCAGACGAAGAGCCCGGCGAGGACGATGAGCGGGATGACGATCAGGGCGGCGAGCGTGATGCCGAGGGCGACGGCGACGGTCTTGAGCGCCTTCATGGTCGGTTCCTCCGTGCGATGGGTGTCTGGGCTCAATGGGTTCGTGCTGGTCAGGCCGGCGTCGTGGACTTCGGCGCTCCTGGCGACGGGATCGGCACCCGGAGCGACGGACCGCGGGCCACGAGCTCGGCGATGTCGTCCCGGGTGAACTCCGCGAGGATGTGCTGGCCCCCCTGCTGGGCGGTCTGGAAGAGGCGGACGACGAACGCGCCGTCCTGCTCGAAGAAGAAGACGTCGCGGGGCTTCTGCTCGTCCATGTACCGGCCGATCACCCGCAGGGCCGTCTCGTAGAATCCGGCGTCGCGATGCGGCTCGGGCCCGGGCTTGCCGCGCCGGGCGACCGATTCTTCCATGAACCGCGCGATGTCGTCGTCCAGGAAGGTCAGGGTCTCCTTCGTCTGGTGGCCCATCGACTCCGACCAGGTGCCGCTCGAGCCGCCGGTCGTGACGATGCCCTGGACGATGAACCCGTCGGGTGCCTCGACGAGGAGGATCTCGCGCATCCCGCGCTGGTCGATGAAGGCTCCGATCGAGCGGAAGACCTCCTCGAAGTCCTGGCGCGGGCTCCCCTCGTAGATCCGCATCGAGCCTCCCTCGTGGGCTTCCGCGAGCGCCCCGGCCCCATGCGGCGGCGACTCGTCGACGATCAGGAGCCGGTGGTCCGGTCGAGCAGCCCGCGATCCTTCGCCCGACGGTCGCTCGCCCGGAAGACGGCCAGTGCGGCGAGTGTAGCCACCGCCCCGCTGGCCAGCAAGACAGCGACGATCGTGGCGGGATCGGGAGCGGTGTTCCCGGTCAACTGCGCGTAGAGCGAGCCCACGCCGCCGACGGACGAGACCCCGCCCGGGAACAGCGCCTGGCGGGTGCCCTCGATCCACCACGTGAGCGGCGTCACGAGCCCGATCGCCTGGACGATCGCCGGCAGCACGGCCAGCGGGAACACGACACCCGAGACGAGGAACAGCGCGCCGGCGGCGGCTTCCGGGTACGACCACGACTCCTGGCGCGTCTGCAGGCAGATCGCGGCGAGCAGCAGGCCGATGGCGAGGATCGAGCCCACGCCGAGGACCGTCACGACGAGGAGCAGCGGCCAGTGGACGGCGCCGGGGTCGAACGGGACGCCGAGGACGAGGACGCCCACGGCGAGGGTGATGATCGCGCCCATCGCCCCCACGCCGATCCGGGCCACGCCCCGGCCGAACACGACGACGAGGAAATCGCTCGGGCTGACGTAGACGTACTTCAGCATCCGGTAGCGCTCGCGGTCGTCGAGGATCATCCAGGCCAGCCCGCTGACTCCGGACAGCACGAACGACCACAGCGCGCTGCCGATGACGACGAACGCGCGGTATTCGGGCTTCGCCCCGCCGCTGATCACGTCCAGCATCACCACGAGGATCAGGGCGGAGGCGAGCGGCTTCGCGACCGAGTAGATGAAGAACAGGATCGGGTCGGTCCAGTTCGCCTCCATCTGCCAGCCGAGCCGCGTCGCGGTCAGGAAGCTCCGTCGCAGGTCGCGGGCGCCGCGACCGCGCGTGCGGGCCGGATCGAAGCCGCCCCAGGACGGCGAGGCGAGGCCGGCGGCGTCCGCTCGGATCGCGGGCTCGGCGGTCACTGCCAGCGCACCGAGAGGCGACCCTCCTGGCGGGCCCGGCGCTCGAGCGTCGCGAGGGTCCAGCGGGAGAGCGCGAGGAAGACGACGACCATCGCGACGAGGATCAGCGCCTCGACGGCCGGCGAGGGCGTGCCCGTCGGGTAGGACGCGCCGGCGAACGCGAGCTGGCGCATGGCGTCGAGGCCCACGGCGAGCGGGATGAAGCTGATGGCGAGCGAGCCGAGGACGCCGAGGCGGGCGATCGGGAAGTTCAGGCCGGAGACGAAGTAGACGGGCTCCACGAGGAGCTGCGTCAGGTGCCAGGCCTCCCGGCCCCACATCAGGAACAGGCTCGCGAGGACCATCCCCAGGCCGTAGAGCGCGGCCAGGGTCAGGAGGAAGACCGCGAAGAGGAGCAGCCACTGGTCGATCGAGAAGACGACCCCGAACACCGTCGTCGAGATGATCAGGACGGCCGCCGCCCGCGTGGACGACATCACGAAGCCGCCGAACGCCATGCCGAAGAGGACGGCCATGATGTTCATCGGGGCGGCGAAGTAGAGCTCGAGGTTGCCCTGGCTCTTCTCCCACCAGAGCTGCTGGGCCATCATCCAGATGACGTTCAGCCAGAACGCGGTCATCGCCCCGCCGATCACGACGAAGCCGATGTACTGCGGCGGCGCCTGCAGCGCCCGGTAGACGAAGACGAACGCGGACGTCGCGAGGAACGGCAGC
>DATBGP010000402.1:0-3142 GCA_036557925.1 Candidatus Limnocylindrales bacterium
CGTCCGGACGAGGGGCGGCTCGACCGGCGTCGCCGACCTCGCCGGCAACCGCCTGGCGGCCGACTCGACCTCGACGTTCACCACCGCCGCCGGCGGCGGTGGCACCACCGCCTACCTGTCGGACCTCGCCTACACCGTCACCGCCAACGGCTGGGGCCCGGTCGAGAAGGACCGCTCCAACGGCGAGCAGGCCGCCGGCGACGGCGGGCCCCTGACCCTCAACGGGACCGTCTACGCCAAGGGCCTGGGGACGAACGCGGCTTCCGACGTCCGGTACGCCATGAACGGGACGTGCACCAGCTTCACGGTCAAGGTGGGCGTCGACGACGAGATCACGAGCTCGACCGCATCGGTGATCTTCCGGATCTACGCCGACGGCACGCTGCTGATGAGCTCCACGGCGATGGGCGCCACGACGGCCACCCAGACCCTCACGGTGAGCGTGACGGGCCGGACCACCCTCCAGCTGGTCGTCGACCCGAACGGAACCCCTGACTACGACCACGGCGACTGGGCCGACGCCCAGCTGACCTGCAGCTAGACCCGCGAAGGCCGATCGGCGGGACAACGACCGGCGGCCCGGAGCCGCCGGTGCCCGGGCCCCGGGCCCCGGGTCGTCAGGGCGAGGCCGCCTCGAGCGAGACCGCCGTCGGCCAGTCGTTCTCTTCGTCGACGTACTCCGCCTGGATGGGCGGGCCGACGAGGACCAGTCCCGTCCCGCCGGTCGCGGTGTTGTTCGCGAGTTCCACGCGGGTCACCCGCTCGAGCTTGACCGCGATGTCGTTGTCGACGAACTGGTTGTCGTCGACGACGACGTTGGCCGCGCCGCTGTACAGGAGCACGCCCCAGTGGTTGTCGCTGAGCACGTTGCCGAGGATCGAGATGTTCCGCGCGCCGGGCTCGTGGTAGGCCTGGATCCCGGCCCCCGAGGCGCCTCGCAGGCGGGAGTCGCTGATCGTGACGTCGTGGACGTCCGGCGCGGAGAGGTAGATCAGGTGGTCCAGCTCCGAGCCGGCGCCCTTCGACCGGACGTCCAGCCCATCGAGCGTCACGTCGTGGGCCGCGTCGCTGAGCACGATCACGCCGGTCCCCCGGGTCTCGTAGCCGATGACGGTCAGGCCCTCGAAGGCGAGGTAGGCCGCGCCGTCATGCAGCCAGAGGAAGCGGTCGTCGCTGCCCTGCCCGTCGAACGTCGGCGTCTGGCCCGGCATCGCCCGGATCGTGATCGGCGCCACGGCCGTGCCGCTCAGCGTCCAGTCCGTCTCGCCGAGGTGGTACGTGCCGCGGCGGACCCAGAGCGTGTCGCCGGGGCGGAGCTGCCCCTGGGCGCCCGCGAGCGTCGCCCAGGGCGCGTCCTCTCGGCCGCTGGCCGCGTCGGAGCCATCCGGCGCGAGGAAGCGGGCCGTCGGATCGGCCGGCGACGGCGCGGCGACCGCCGCGCTGGCGGCCGGGTCCACGGAGGGCCGGGCCGCCCCGGTGGCCGGCGACGCTCCAGGGGATCGAGTCCGCTGGCCGTCGGCCAGCGCGAGGCTCTCGGCCAGCCCCGTGATGGCGATGATCGCGATGAACGCCAGCGTCGCGGCGAGGCGGACCGGCTTCCGGATGTCGATGTCGAGGTCCCGTCCTGGGCGTCCCGTGGCAGACGGACCATGCTAGCCGAGGTCGGCATCGGACCCGTCGACCACGCGCACCGGGCAGATCGGGCACCATGTCCCGGCGCCGCAGATGCCGGCGCCGCCCCGGACGCCTGATCGGGAGGGAGATCGACGACGTGTGCGGCATCGCGGGGCTCTGGGCGCCGGAAACCTCCGTCGGACCGTGGTTCGCCGACGCCACCGAGATCGCCCGGCATCGCGGGCCGGACAAGGACGGCTGGTGGGTGCCGGGGATGGCCGGGCCGGAGCGCCTGGAGACCCTGCGTCAGCGGCCGCCCGAGACGGTCGACGTCGCGCTCGGCTTCCTCGCCCTGAAGATCCTCGACCTGACGCCGACGGGCGACCAGCCGATGGTCCGCGACGACAGGGCGACCCTCACGTTCAACGGCGAGATCTACAACTACGTCGAGATCCGCGAGGAGCTCCGGGCCCGCGGCCACACGTTCCGCTCCACCGGCGACTCCGAGGTCCTGCTCCGCAGCTACCTCGAGTGGGGCATCGACGCCATCCGGCGGTTCGACGGCATGTGGGCGTTCGGCATCTACGACCACGAGCGACAGGGCCTGCTTCTCTCGCGCGATCGCTTCGGCGAGAAGCCGCTCTTCTGGACTCCCTTCGGCGACGGCGGCGTCGCCTTCGCCTCCGAGGTCAAGCAGCTCGCCCGGTTCCCGGCCGTGGAGCTGTGCCTGGACGCGCACCGGGCGTCGGCCTTCGTCGCGACGGGGCGGCCCTACGACGGCTCCTCCTCGTGGTTCGAGCGGATCCACCAGCTGGAGCCCGGATCGTGGCTCTGGGTGGACCGCGACGGGATCCGGACCGGCCGCTACTTCGAGCTCCGGGACGAGGTCGCCGCGGTCGAGCCGTCGAGCACGCCCGAGGCCTGGTCGGAGCGCTTCGCCGAGGCCCTCACCACCTCCGTCATGCGCCGGCTCCGGAGCGACGTGCCGGTCGGGACCTCGCTCTCGGCCGGCATCGACAGCTCCGCGATCATGGCCGAGGCCACGGCGCTCGGTCACACCGGCTACCACTCGTTCACCCTGGGCGCGGAGGATAGTCGCCTCGACGAGCGACCCGAGGCGCAGGCCTTCGCCGGCCAGATGTCCTCGATCTGGCACGGCGTCAATGCCGACGGCGCGACGTTCGCGGCGGAATGGGACCGCCAGACGTGGCACCAGGAGGCGCCGGTCGCCTCGACGAGCCTCTTCGGCCAGTGGAAGGTCATGGAGGCGGCCCGGGCGGCGGGCGTCGTCGTGATGCTCGACGGCCAGGGCTCCGACGAGGTCCTCGGCGGCTACCACAAGTTCTCGGCCGCCCACGTCCTCCGGACGATCCAGGACCGACCGTGGGCCGCGCCGCTCGAGAGCGTCCGGTTCCTCCGCCAGCTCGGCGGCATCGCGACGATCACCCGCGACGGCTATCGCTACCTGCCCGGCCGGACGACCTCGGCCCCGGACGTCGCGTCGCTCCTGCGGATCGCCCCACCCGTC
>DATBGP010000403.1:0-2005 GCA_036557925.1 Candidatus Limnocylindrales bacterium
GACCTGCGTCCCGCCGAGCAGGTTCATCAGGCGGGTGTAGATCGAGATCCCGGCCTCCCGCGTCCGCGATCCCGTCTCGGAGTCGGGACCGCCGTCGCCGGTCCGCCGCGAGCCGACGACGAAGTCCGCCTCGTCGCGGACGATCGGCCCGACCAGCCGGTCGATCTCGGCCGGGTCGTGCTGGCCGTCGGCGTCGAGCGTGACGACGATGTCCACGCCCAACCGTTCGGCCACGAGATAGCCGGTCTGGAGGGCGGCGCCCTGGCCGCTGTTCACCGGGTGGCGGACGACGAGGGCGCCCAGGCGCCTCGCCACGGCCGAGGTGTCGTCGGCGGATCCGTCGTCGATCACGAGCACGTGGGTCGGCAGGCCGGCGACGGTCCGAGGAATCGCGTCGAGGACGCCGGGCAGGTTCTCGGCCTCGTCGTACGCCGGAACGCACACCAGCACCCCGCCGAGCGGGGCCTTCGCACTCCCCTCGAGCTGCGCCGCCGAGAGGGCCCGGACCAGCCGGCTGACCTTCTGGTTCGCCCGATCGGCCCGGGCCAGGGCGTAGAACAGGCCGGCATAGGCGATCGCGACCGTGATCACGAGGAGGGTGACGAGCCGGCCGAGCGGCTCGCCTTCCAGGCCGAGGATGTTCTGGATGGGCCGGACCAGGTCCGGGGCGACCGAGACGGCCGCGAGTCCCAGCCCGACGAAGAGGAGGGCCACGGCCGGGACGCGGCTGCCGGTGCCACGCCCCTGCAGGCGCCGGAGCGCGACGAGGACGAGCAGGGCCGCGACGAGGAACCCGACGATCCGGAGCAGGCTTGGCATCGGCGCCGGCATCTCCTGCGGTGAGGCGAAGGGCCTCGGTCAGGTCGGCGGCTGGACCCGGTACAGCAGCAGGCGGCCGTCTCCGAACGACCGAACGAGAGTGTACCGTCCGCTCCCCGCCAGGGCGGCCGCATCGGTGTCGAAGAGCTGGTAGCCGCCGAGGTCGTTGCCGTCCGGCCCGCGGGTCGCCACGAGGACGTACGACACGTCCTCGTCGGCCAGATACCGCGCGGCGGCGGCCCCGCCCGGGTCGGCGAACAGGACCCGCGCGCCGAGGACCTTGCTCGTCGATTCGCGGAGGAAGTCGGGGTGCTCCAGGTAGACCGCGCGACCGTCGAGGATGGCCGATCGGCGGGCGACCGCCAGCATCGAGCCGTCCGTGTAGGCGTTCGTGAGGATCCGGGCGTCCTCCGGCAGGTTCGCGTCGATCCAGCGCAGCGCGTCGTAGCCGAGAGCGGTGAGCGCGGGCTCGTCGGCCTGGTCCTGGGCCGTGGATCCTGCGCCTGGCGGCGGCGCGGTCGCGGCGACCGTCAGCAGCGCCAGGAGCGCGCCGGCGGCGAGCATCGGGCCGCGCCGGGGCAGCAGGCGCCGCCAGGCCGGACGGACGGCGCGGTCGAGCAGGAACAGCACCACGATCGCGCTGGCCACCGGAACGACGAGCTCGTACGGCATCAGGCGCCGCGGCCCGACCCGCGCGGGGACGTACGTCGAGCTGATCGTGAAGAGCAGCCACGAGCCGGCGAGCAGGGCGACGCCGTAGGTCCACCACGTGACGAGGAACCGGCGACGGCGCCGATCCAGCCATGGCCAGGCCAGCAGCGGCGCCACCAGCAGCGCGGCGAGCGTGACGAGCGCGCCGCGGCCGCGTGCGTCGAGACCGGGCCAGACGTCGAGGATCGAGCGAGGCAGGAGCGTCGAGCCGAAGAAGCTCGACGGCGGCGGTTGCCCGTCGAGCGCCGGCGCCACGGAGGCCACGTAGAAGTCCCAGGTGGGATCGTCGCTGAAGCTCCAGCCCGCCGGGACGCGATCGGCGGGGATCGCGGCGAGCGGCGCCCGCGACGCGGCGACGTAGCCGACGAGCCGGAACTCCCCGGCGGCGACGGCATTCAAGCCGGCCCCGAGCGCCACCGACGAGACCAGGATCCCGGCCGCGACGGCGACCGGGCGAAGCTGCCGGAGCCGAGGC
>DATBGP010000404.1:0-2112 GCA_036557925.1 Candidatus Limnocylindrales bacterium
GAGGATCGCCGCCTGCAGCTCCTGCATCGTCTGGAGGAAGTCGCCGTCGCCGCAGATCGCCAGGACCTGGCGGTCCGGCTTCGCGAGCTGGGCGCCGATCGCGGCCGGGAGCGTGAAGCCCATCGTCGAGAAGCCGCCGGACGTCAGATGGGTCCGCGGCTCGCGGGTGACCCAGCGCTGCTTGACCATCCCCTGGGGCAGGCCGGCGCCGGTGACGACGATCGCGTCGTCGGTCGTCGCCCGCTGGACCTCGCGGACGGCCCGGGCCATCGTCATCGGCGTGGCGTCCGAGCCCGACTTCAGCTCGACCTGGTCGAACCACTCCCGCTTCAGCCGCTGGATCTCGGCGAAGTACGGCGTGTCGCGGTAGTGCTCCGGTCCCCCACCCGGTCCGAGGGCCTGCAGGAGGTCGTCGAGCGCGGCCTTCGCGTCCCCGACGAGGGCCACCTCCACCGGGTAGTTCTTGCCGATCTCGCGCGGATCGATGTCGACCTGGATGAGTCGCGACGGCGGGATCGCGAACGTCACGCCCTTGCGATATGAGGAGGCGGACCAGTCGGTGAAGCGGTTGCCGACCGAGACGACGACGTCGGCGGTCGCGGCGAGCCGGTTCCCGCACGTCGAGGCGGTGTCGCCGATCGTCTGGCCGGCCAGCTCGTGGGTCTCGTCGATCGCGCCCTTGCCGTTCCAGGTCGTGACGACCGGTGCGCCGAGGCGCTCGGCGAGGGCCCGAACCTCGTCCCAGGCCCCGGCGAGGATCGCGCCGCCGCCGGCGACGATCACCGGGCGGGTCGCGTCGCGGAGCGCGGTTGCGGCCCGTTCGACGTCGTCCGCCGCGGGCCGGACGCGGCCGTAGGCCTCGCGAGCGGCCGGGTCGGCCAGGCGGACCTCGGCGGCCTCGGCCTGCACGTCCATCGGCAGGTCGAGGAGGATCGGACCGGGTCGCCCGCTGAGCATCGCGTTCCAGGCGCGGTGGAGGACGAACGGCAGGTCGTCGACGCGCGACGGCTGCCACCACTCCTTGACAAGCGGTTCGAAGACGCGCGGGTTGTCGGCATGATGGCGCCGCTCGAGCTCCTGGAAGAGGCCATGCCCGCGCATGTACGTGTGCGGCGAGCCGGTCGCGAGGGCCACCGCGGTCGAGTCGACGTACGCGGTGCCCATGCCGATCACCGTGTTCATCGCTCCGGGCCCGATGCTCGTGAACGCGAGAATCGGCTTCCCGGTCGCCCGGAAGTGGCCGTCCGCGAGGTGCACGGCCGACTGCTCGTGCATGACCTGGATCGTCCGGATCGCGTCCCGGCGGTCGAGGAGGGCGTCCGTGATCGCCCAGCAGCCGTGCCCGGGGATCCCCGCGGCGAATGGCACGCCCTCGCGGACGAGGTGCTCGACGAGGATCTGGGCGCCGGTGAGCCGTCGGGTGGCGGGCTCGGAGGTGGGCTGGTCCATCGCCGCCATGATCGCACCCGTCCGGAGCGCGGCGCAGGAGACGGGCGATCGGTGGCCCGGCGGCCTGCCTCGGGGTAAGGTGTGAGGAGTGCATCCGGACCGTCGGGTGCGGCGGAACGGACGCCAGAAGGGCAGGGACGAGACGATGACGCAGGTCGCGGAGCCGGGCAGCGCCCGGGCCGGGGCGGAGCAGGGGACCTCCACGCCGGGCGCGGTCCATTTCTGGATCGGCGGTCGGATCGTGGAGGGAACGTCCGGCCGACGCGGTCCCGTGTACGACCCGGCGACCGGTCGCCTGGCCCGCGAGGTCGATTTCGCCTCGGTCGACGAGGTGGGCGCGACCGTCGCGGCGGCGAAGGCCGCGTTCCCGGGCTGGCGGGCGACGTCGCTCTCGAAGCGGACGGAGATCCTGTTCCGGATCCGGAACCTCGTCGAGACGCATCGACGGGAGCTCGCCGCCCACCTGACGGCGGAGCACGGCAAGGTCCCGTCGGACGCGCTCGGCGAGATCGCCCGCGGGCTCGAGAACCTCGAGTTCGCGTGCGGGATCCCGAACCTGCTCAAGGGCGGGTACTCCGAGCAGGTCTCCGGTGGTGTCGACGTCTACCAGATCCGCCAGCCGCTGGGCGTCGTTGCCGGCATCACGCCGTTCAACTTCCCGGC
>DATBGP010000405.1:0-7131 GCA_036557925.1 Candidatus Limnocylindrales bacterium
GTCGACCCGGTCCGGGCGGCGCTCCTGAGCGAGCGGTTGGGCCGGTACGCCTGGATCGCCGGCCAGGGCGAGCTCGCCCAGCGGGCCTACCAGGCGGCCGTCCGCGACATCCCGGCCGAGCCGCCGTCGCCGGCCAACGCCCGGGCGCTGGCGGGCCTCGCCCAGATCCTCATGCTCGGCGCCCGGTTCGAGGAATCGCGAACGCTCGCGATCCAGGCGATGACGATGGCCCGCTCGATCGGCGCCCGCGACATCGAGGGCCACGCGCTGAACACCGGCGCCATGGACCGGGCCATGGCGGGCGAGATCGACGAGGCGCTCGACGACCTCGCGAGCGCGCTGGTCATCGCCGAGGAGTTCGAGCTGGTCGACGACATCGGCCGGGCCTATGCGAACCGCCAGTGGATCCTCGACTCGGCGGGCCGGCTGGACGAGGCGCTGGTCGTCGCCGAGGAGGGCGTCGAGACGTCGGTCCGGCTCGGCCTGATGCGGTTCTTCGGGGCGCACCTCCTGTGCTACGCCGCCGACGCCCTGTATCGCCTCGGCCGCTGGGACGAGGCCGAGCGGGCGATCGATCGGGCCTGGCAGGCCGGGCCGATCGCGATCAACGAGATCCTGGAGCGCGAGCTGCGGGGCCGGCTGGCGATGTCCCGCGGCCGCTTCACCGAGGCTGCGGCCGTGCTGACGCCGCTCGCCCCGCTCGCGAACCGGGCGGCGGACATCCAGTTCGTCAGTCCCGTCCAGGCCAGCCTGATCCAGCTCTCGCTCTGGCAGGGCCGGGCCGAGGAGGCGGCGTCGATCGCGAAGGGCGCGATCGAGCAGACCGCGTTCTCGCCCGAGACGCGCGTCGCGGAGGTGTACGCGCTGGGCCTGCGGGCCTGGGCGGACGTCGCGGAGAACGCCCGCGTCCGGCGGATGGCCGATGCCGAGGCCGCGGCGATCCGCGAGGGCGATCGGCTGCTCGAGGCGATCCGGGCGCGGCACGAGGAGGTCCTCGCCCGCCGTCCGGTGTTCAGGCCGGTCTCCGAGGCCTGGCTCCGGCTCTGCGAGGCGGAGGCCGAACGGCTCCACCGGCGACCCTCGCCGGAGGCCTGGGCCACATCCGCCGTCGCCTGGGACCTGGCCGTCCGACCCTACCTCGCCGCCTACGCCCGCTGGCGCGAGGCGGAGGCCCGGCTCGCCGCACGCGGCGACCGCGAGGCGGCGACCGCGGCGCTCCGGTCGGCCCTCGAGGTCGCAGATCGGCTCGGCGCCGAGCCGCTGGCCCGCGAGATCACGGCCCTCGCGATGCGGGCCCGCCTGACGCTCGTCGAGGAGACCGACGAGGCGGACGCTGCCCGAGCGCCGGACCCGGTCGTCGACGAGGCCGAGCGGTTCGGGTTGACCGCCCGGGAGCGGGAGGTCCTGGGGCTGCTCGCCCTGGGCCGGACGAACCGCCAGATCGCCGACGAGCTCTTCATCAGCGAGAACACGGCCGGGGTCCATGTCTCGCGGATTCTCGGCAAGCTCGAGGTGGGGGGCCGCGGCGAGGCCGCCGCCGTCGCCTACCGCCTCGGACTCGTCGAACCGGTCCGGGACGCGGTCTGACCGTCGCCCGCCGGGAGGGGCCGGCCGGGCGACGGTCGATCATCTCGGACGTCGTGCGCGCCGCCCCCGGACCGCGGGCGTGCCGCCTTGGCCGTGGTGTGCCACCCTGCGACGGTGAGGATCGACCGATGATCCTTCGGGCGCGCCGCCGGCGCGTCCCCGTGCACGCCGGAGCCGCCGCATGACCGCACCCGAAGTCGACGCGCCGACCGTCGCCCCCGCGAAGGGCATGACCTGGATCCCGGGTGGCACGTTCCGCATGGGCTCCGAGGACTGGTACGTCGAGGAGCGGCCGGTCCACGCCGTGACGGTCGACGGGTTCTGGGTCGACGAGCACCCCGTGACGGTTGCCGAGTTCCGACGGTTCGTGAAGTCCACCGGCTACGTGACCGTCGCCGAGCGGCCGCTGGAGCCGGCCGACTACCCCGACGCGGATCCGGCGATGCTCGTGCCGGGCTCGCTGGTCTTCCGGCCGACCCGCGGCCCGGTCGACCTCGACGACTACCGGAACTGGTGGCACTGGACCCCCGGCGCCCAGTGGCGCCACCCGGGCGGGCCGGACACGACGACCGACGGCCTCGACCGCCACCCCGTGACGCACGTCTCGTACGAGGACGCCGAGGCGTACGCCGCGTGGGCCGACAAGCAGCTGCCGACCGAGGCGGAGTGGGAGTTCGCGGCCCGCGGCGGCCTCGACCAGGCGACGTATCCCTGGGGCGACGAGTTCGCGCCGAAGGGCCGGATGATGGCGAACACCTGGCAGGGCGAGTTCCCCTGGCAGAACCTCTTGCTCGACAAGTACCTGGGCACGTCGCCGGTGAAGACGTTCCAGCCCAACGGCTACGGCCTGTACGACGTCGCCGGCAACGTCTGGGAGTGGACGGTCGACTTCTACCGGCCGCGCCACCCGGACGAAGTCGCCCATGCCTGCTGCACGCCGGCGAACCCGCGAGTGACGAACCCGGACCAGAGCTACAACGTGGGGCAGCCGGGCGAGCAGTTCCCGCGACGCGTCGTCAAGGGCGGCTCGCACCTCTGCGCGCCGAACTACTGCCACCGCTACCGGCCCGCGGCGCGCCAGCCGCAGTCGATCGAGACCTCGATGGCGCACCTCGGCTTCCGGTGCGTCGTGCGGGTGCCGGATCCGGCGTTCGCCTGACGAGGCTCGTTCCGTCGGGCGAGGCCCGATGGCGTCGGCGCCGGCCCGGGGGTCGGGCCGGGCCTAGCCGGGCCTAGGGGGTTGGGCAGGCCGTCGGGCCGAGGGGCGTCCCATCGGCGGCCAGCCCGTAGCCGGCGGAGTAGACGGCGCCGTCGCATGGCTCCTTGCCGGTTCGGGGCGCGTCGTCCGGCGTCCGCGGCCAGGCGTCGGGCGTCACGCCGGCGAACGGCTGCTCGCCCGTGAGGACGTCGGCGAGGCCTTCGGCCTCGGTCCCCGGCAGCCACGCCGCGACGATCGCATCGGCGTTGGCGAGCCGGTCGAGCATCACCGGCCGGCCGCTGTAGATCACGACCACGAGTCGGTTCACCAGCGAGCGCATCCGATCGACCACGTCGAGCTCGGAGGCGGCCAGGGCGAGCGTCGCGGAGTCGCCCTTGCCCTCGGCGTACGGCGGCTCGGCCACCACGACGATGCCCAGTGGGGCGCGTGACGTGGCGCCCGGGAAGGCGGCGCCCCGGTCGTAGGCGACGCGCGAACCGAGCCTGTCGGTCAGGGCCTGTCGAAGGGTCGTCCCGGCGGTCGGCGCCCCCGGCCCGCCCTGCCACGTGATCGACCACCCACCGAGCTGCGTCCCGAGGTCGTCCGCCGCCGCCCCGGCCAGCAGGACCTGTCCGTCGCCGGCCCCGACCGGCAGGACGCCGTCGGAGGCCCGGAGGAGGACCGCGGACTCGGCAACGGCATCGGCGGCGAGCTTCCGGTTGGCCGCGGAGCCGACCACGGACCGGTCGACGGTCGGCATCGGATGCTCGAACAGGCCCATCTCCATCTTGACGCGGAGGATCCGCCGGACGGCGTCGTCGAGGCGATCGGCGGTGATGCGGCCGCCGTCGAGGCCGCGCCTGACCGCCGCCTGGAACGCCGCGGCGTCGTACGGGACCATCACCAGGTCGATCCCGGCGGAGATCGCCTGGGCGACCGACGAGTCCAGGTCGCCGGGCACGATCTCGTCGACGCCGCCCCAGTCCGAGACGACGAAGCCCGTGAAGCCGAGCTCGCCCTTCAGGACGTCCGTCAGGAGATGGCGGTCGCCGTGGACCTTGCCCGCGGACGTGCTCGAGAACGAGGCCATGACGATCCGCGCCCCGGCGGCGATCGCTGCCCGGTACGGGGCGAGATGGATCGACCTGAGCGCGGCGTCGTCGGCGCTCGTGACGCCGCGGTCGATCTCGTAGTCCTCGTACGTGGAGCTGCCCCAAGCCGTCCCGCCGTCGCCGACGAAGTGCTTGGCCGTCGCCGCGACCGCGTCGTCTCTCTTCAGGTCGCCGCCCTGAAGGCCGCGGATCAGGGCCGTCGAGAGATCGCCGACGAGGGCGGGATCCTGGCCGTACGCTTCGTAGGTCCGGCCCCAGCGGACGTCCTGCGGGACGGCGACGATCGGCCCGAACGTCCAGCGCACGCCCGTCGCCGCGGTCTCCCTCGCCGTCGCCCGGCCGATCTGCTCGACGAGCGCGGCATCGCGGGTGGCCCCCAGTCCGATCTCGTGCGGGAAGTACGTGCCGCCGACGACGTGGCTCTGGCCGTGGATCGCGTCGATCCCGTACAGGATCGGGATCCGGAGCCGGGTCCGCAGCGCCGCCACCTGGTAGCCGTCGACCATCGCGAACCAGCCGTCGGGCGTGTTCGGGCTCGGATTGCCGTCGCCGCCGCTCAGGACGCCGCCGAGGAGCATCCGCTCCACCCCGGCCGGGTCGACCGAGCCGTTCTCGATGAGCGTCAGCTGGCCGATCTTCTCCTCGACGGTCATCCGCCCGAGAAGATCCTCGACGCGGGCCTCGACGGGTGCGGCGGGATCGAGGTAGACGGCGGCGCCGGCGCTCCCGGTCGGGGCGGAGGCGCTCGCCGGCGCGGTGGCCGGCGCCGAGCCGGACGGGCTCGGGGCGGAGGCGCAGCCGCCGACGAGGGCGACGACGAGCAGGAGCGCACCGGCGCGAGTCGTTCGGGGCATCGCCGCGGAGTCTAGCGACCGGCTCCGCCCCGGGCTCGCCCAGCGGCCGCTGCGGGCTCCTGCGGCCGACGCGGGACGCTCAGCCCTCCTTGTTCGCCGCCAGGTCGAACGCGAAGGCCAGGGCGGAATCCAGGGAACCGTCCGGCTTCTGCGGCCGGTACTCCAGATCGACCTTCCCGAACGCGATCGAGACCGCCTCGAACGGCGGGTCGCCGTTGGCCGTCCCGGCGTCGGAGACGCTGGTCACGAGGACGTCGGTGAGCTTGACGACGAGGAACTCGGCCTGGCCCCTGCCGCCGCCGCGGCGGACCGTGATCGTCGCGTCCTTGAGGTGCTGGCCGGTGGCGCAGGCCCTGAACAGCGCCGGCGTGGCCCGGTCGATCCGGTGGGTGAACGAGAGGTCCTGGAAGCTCGCCTTGCCCTGCCCGCCGCCGCCGCCGTGAGCCATCGAGCCGGACTGGCTGACACCCCAGGACCACGACAGGACGTCGATCTCGTCCTCGTGTCCCTTGTCCTGGGACTCGCCCTTGATGTCGCCGATCCGGGCGAAGATCGAGATGGCCATGGCGCGTCCTCCCCCTGGGCTGCGTGGCTGACATGTCCACGGTCGACCTGCCGGCCGACCGTGTCAACCGCGCCTGTGCCGGGGCGAGCCCTCAGGCGACGGCGATCGGCTCCAGTCGCTGGCGGAGGTGCCGGCCTGTCAGCGAGTCCTGGGCCTCGAGCAGCCGGGCAGGAGTGCCCTCGAAGATCACCCGGCCGCCGTCGTGGCCGCCGCCGGGCCCCAGGTCGATCACCCAGTCGGCGCGGGCCACGACGTCGAGGTTGTGCTCGATGACGATCACGCTCCGGCCGCCGTCCACGAGCCGGTCGAGCAGGCCGATCAGGTTGTCGACGTCCTGCATGTGGAGCCCCGTCGTCGGCTCGTCGAGGACGTAGACCTCGGTCTGGCCCGACATCTCGATCGCGAGCTTCAGCCGCTGGCGCTCGCCGCCGGACAGCGTGTCCAGCTCCTGGCCGAGGGCGACGTAGCCGAGGCCGACGTCGGCCATGCGTTCGAGCATCGCCCGGACCGGCTTCTCGGTGAAGAAGTCGCGGGCCTCCTCGACCGGCATCGCCAGCGCCTCGACGATGTTCCGGCCGCGGAGCCGGTACTCGAGGACGTCGTCGGTGTAGCGCCGGCCCTCGCAGACCTCGCAGATGCTGACGACCTCGGCCATGAACCCCAGGCTGGTGTAGGTCTTGCCGAGGCCATTGCAGTTCGGGCAGGCCCCCTCGGAGTTCGCGCTGAACAGGGCCGGCTTCACGCCGTTCGCCTTCGCGAAGGCCGTCCGGATCGAATCGAGGATGCCGGTGTAGGTGGCCGGGTTCGAGCGACGCGAGCCGCGGATCGCCGACTGGTCGATCACCGTCACCGACGGGTCGGTCCGCGGCAGGCAGCCGTGGATCAGCGAGCTCTTGCCCGAGCCGGCCACGCCGGTCACCGCGACGAGGACGCCCAGCGGGACGTCCACCGAGACGTCCTGGAGGTTGTGGAGCCGGGCGTTCCGGATCGGGATCGCGGCGCGCGGCTGGCGCGGCACTGCTTTCAGCTCCTGCTTCCGGTCGAGATGACGCCCGGTCGCGGTCCCGGACGACACGAGCCCCTCGACCGTGCCCTCGTAGACGACCGTGCCGCCGTGAGGACCGGCGCCCGGCCCCATGTCGACGACGTGGTCGGCGATCCGGATCACCTCGGGGTCGTGCTCCACGACGAGGACGGTGTTGCCCTTGTCCCGCAGGCGCCGCAGAAGCGTGTTCATCCGTTCGACGTCGTGAGCGTGAAGCCCGATCGTCGGCTCGTCGAAGACGTACGTGACGTCCGTCAGCGACGACCCCAGGTTGCGGATCATCCGGGTCCGCTGGGCCTCGCCGCCGGAGAGCGTGCCGGACGACCGATCGAGGCTGAGATAGCCGAGCCCCATCTCGACGAACGCGTCGAGCGTTTCCCGGAGCGACGCCAGCAGCGGGCGGACCGACGGGTCGTCGAGCCCACGGACCCAGTCCGCCAGGTCGCTGATCTGCATCGCGCAGGCGTCGGCGATATTCAGCCCGGCGATCTTCGACGAGCGGGCGGCGGCGTTCAGCCGCGTCCCGCCGCACTCGGGGCAGGCGGTGAAGGTCACCGCCCGCTCCACGAAGGCGCGGACGTGGGGCTGCATCGCGTCGACGTCCTTCGACAGCATCGACTTCTGGATCCGCGGAACCAGGCCCTCGTAGGTGATGTTGATCCCGTTGATCCGGACCTTCACCGGCTCCTTGTGGAGGAAGTCGTGGAGCTCCCGCTCGCTGTAGTCGCGGATCGGCTTGTCGGGGTCGAAGAAGCCGGAATCGCTGAACA
>DATBGP010000406.1:0-17326 GCA_036557925.1 Candidatus Limnocylindrales bacterium
TTCTTCCCGCTCGTCGTCCGCGCCTTCGGTCTCCTCGCGACGATCGTCGCGATCTTCTTCGTCCGCGGGAAGGAGACCGAGGACCCGCTGAACATGCTGAACCGCGGCTACTGGGCCACGACCTTGTTGTCCGTGGTCGGCCTCGGCATCACGACCTACGTGATGATGCAGACCAACGGCGCGACCGGCCTCGTCGGCGGCCTGCCGACCTGGGTCTACTTCTTCGGCGCCGGCATCGTCGGCCTCGCGACGAGCGTGGCCTTCGTCTACATCACCCAGTACTACACGGCCGGCACGTACCGGCCGGTCCGGGAGATCGCCGAGGCCTCGAGGACCGGCCCCGCGACGAACATCATCAGCGGCACCGCCGTCGGCTACGAGACGACCCTGCTGACCGCCGTGACGATCGGCATCGCCCTGTTCGCCAGCCACTGGCTCGGCGAGCAGGCCGGGCTGGTCAGCACGGACGGCCGCAACGTCGGCGGCATCTTCGGGACCGCGGTCGCGACGATGGGCATGCTGATGACCACCGCCTACATCCTCGCGATGGACACGTTCGGCCCGATCACCGACAACGCCGGTGGCATCGCCGAGTTCAGCCGGGCCGAGGCCGGCGCCCGCGAGATCACCGACCGTCTCGACGCAGTCGGCAACACGACGAAGGCGCTGACGAAGGGCTACGCCATCGCCTCGGCGTCGCTCGCCGCGTTCCTCCTGTTCTCGGCCTACATCGACAAGATCAACCTGATCCAGGGCCGCCGGATCGAGGCGGGCGTCCCCGGAGCCCAGCTCCTCAACGCGGTCAACCTGGCCGACGTGAAGGTGTTCATCGCGGCCCTGATCGCGGCGATGCTCGTCTACTTCTTCTCGAGCCTCGCGATCCGCGCGGTCGGCACCGCGGCCCAGTCGATCATCGTCGAGGTCCGTCGCCAGTTCCGGGAGAACCCCGGGATCATGGACTACAGCGTCCGCCCGGACTACGCCCGCGTCGTCGACATCACGACCCGTGCCGCGCTCCGCCAGATGGTGGCGCCGGGGCTGGTCGCCGTCGCGACCCCGGTGATCATCGGCCTTCTCCTCGGCTACGAGGCGGCGGCCGGCATGCTGATGGTCGGGACGATCGCGGGCGTGATGCTGGCGACGATCCTGAACAACGGCGGCGGGGCGTGGGACAACGCGAAGAAGTACATCGAGTCGGGCCACCTGCTCGACGCGAACGGCCAGGTCATCGGCAAGAAGACCGATGCCCATGCGGCGGCCGTCGTCGGCGACACCGTCGGCGACCCGTTCAAGGACACGGCCGGCCCGTCGCTCCACGTGCTCGTCAAGCTCCTGGCCACGATCACCCTGGTCCTCGCCCCGCTCTTCATCCGGTAGGGGCAGCCCACGTTCCCGTCGACGATCGTCATGGGCTGACGTGGACCCGCTCCTCGCGGCCCTGATCATGGGCATCGTGCAGGGACTCACCGAGTTCCTGCCGGTGTCCTCGTCGGGTCACCTGATCATCGTCCCGTACCTGTTCGGGATCGACGATCCGTTCATCACCTCGCTCGAGTTCAGCGTCATCCTCCACATCGGGACGCTGGCGGCGCTGCTCATCTACTTCTCGGGCGACTGGCTCCGGCTGGTGCCGGCGTTCTTCGCCGCGCTCCGCGATCGCTCGATCGGCGGCGATCCGGAACGGCGGCTGGCCGTCCTCCTCGCCGTCGCGACGGTCCCGGCGCTGATCGTCGGGTTCCTGCTCCACGACCTGGAGGACGTGATCCGCGAGCAGGTCGGCCTGGTCGCGGTGATGCTCGTCGTCGGCGCGGCGATCCTGTGGCTGGCCGAGCGGAGCGGCTCGCGGTCGAAGGTCTCGGTCGACCTGCCGGTCGGCACCGCGTTCGCCATCGGCGCCGCCCAGGCGCTTGCCCTGATCCCGGGGATCAGCCGCTCGGGGATCTCGATCTCGGCCGGGCTGTTCGCCGGCCTCCGACGCGACGAGGCCGCTCGCTTCAGCTTCCTGATGGCGACGCCGATCACGGCGGCCGCGGCGGCCTACGAGGTCCTGCAGGTCGTCCGCGGGGTGGGGCCGCCCGTAGAGGTCGCGCCCCTCGTGGTCGGGCTCATCGCCTCGTTCGCGTTCGGGGTCTTCGCGATCTCGTTCCTGCTGCGCTACCTCCGGACGCACACGACCGACGTCTTCGTCGCCTACCGGCTGATCCTCGCCGCGATCGTGCTGGTCGTCTGGCTCGGCTGAGGGGCCGCTGCCGCCGCTGTGCCACGGTGAGAGCCGCTACGCTCGTCCGATGGAGGTGATGAAGCAGCTCCGGCAGCGGGCGATCCGCGACGTCGTCGCGTCGCGGCCGATCCGGACGCAGCAGGAGCTCGCCGCCGCGCTCCGCGAGCGCGGCTTCCAGACGACTCAGGCGACGATGTCGCGCGACGTCGCCGAGCTGGGCCTCGTGAAGGCGCCCCGGAACGGCACCCAGGCGTATGCGCTGCCGACGAGGCTCGTCGAGGCGGAGACGTCCGGCGAGGACCGCCTGCGGGCGCTGCTCCGGCAGCTGCCGGTCGAGGTCCGCGAGGCGGGCCTGCTGCTGGTCGTGAAGACCCTGCCCGGTTCGGCGCACGCGATCGCGGCGGCCCTCGACCGGGCCCGCTGGCCGGAGGTCGCAGGCTCGATCGCGGGCGACGACACGGTCTTCGTTGCCTGCCCGGACAAGCCGGCGCTGAAGCGGGCGGCGACGCGACTTCGCGAGCTCGCGGGGTAGGCCTCATCGGCGGGCTGCCAACTTCATCTGCGCCCTCCAGGTCCCGAGATCGCTCGGCTGGGCGAGCCGCGCGAACCCTGATCGCCCTCAACGGCATGGAATAGCGATCCCATCAGGATCGGTCGGGACCGGGCAACCGTCCGCGGCCAAGCCTCCGGGTGCGCAAGAAGCGGCTTGCCCGCGCGCCCCCCAGGCAGCCCCGTTCTTTGACACTGGAGGTCCCTCGCGCTACCCTGTCGGCCGGTCGAACTTCAGGCGCGCGAACCGGTGCGCAGCCTGGAGTTCTTTCCTTTATCTGAACCCGCTGGCGGCGGCGTTTCGCACTCTCGCGGACGCGCCCGTCACCCGCCTCTGAGGCGCCCGACCCGATGAACACCAAGCCCACGTATCTTTCGAAGGACGGCCTGGACAAGCTCCGCGCGGAGCTCGAGGAGATGCTCAGCGTCAAGCGGCCCGAGGTCGCCCAGCGGATCCACGACGCCAAGGAGCACGGCGACCTCTCGGAGAACGCCGAGTACGAGGATGCCAAGAACGAGCAGGCGTTCGTCGAGGGCCGGATCCAGACGCTCCAGGCGCTGATCAAGAACGCCACCATCATCGACGAGAACCACGGCACCGACCACGTCCAGATCGGCTCGACCGTGACCGTCGAGAGCCCGGACGGCGAGGAGTCGTTCACGATCGTCGGGTCGACCGAGGCGAAGCCGACCGAGGGCCGGATCAGCAACGAGAGCCCGGTGGGCCGGGCGCTCCTCGGCAAGAAGAAGGGCGAGAAGGTCGTCGTGAAGGTGCCCGCGGGCGACTTCACGTACAAGATCCTCGGCATCGCGTAGGGCCGGGTCCGGACGACGGCCCCGGGATCGGGGCTGGATCAGGAGGCGGACAGGCAACCATGGACTGGGCCGACGAGCTTGCGGCGAGCGTCAGCGGACCGCAGGTCGTCAACGACAGCAAGACGCCGTCCGGGACCGTCCACGTGGGCAGCCTCCGCGGCCCCGTCATCCTCGACGTCATCGCTCGCGCCCTGCGGCACGCCGGCCTCGAGACGCAGCTCCTCTACGGCGTCGACGACCTCGACCCGATGGACGCCCAGGCGCTCCTGACCCCCGACGCGGTCGAGCGCGAGATGGGCCGGCCGCTCGCCCACGTCCCGGATCCGGCCGGCGACTGCCACGAGAGCTACGCCCGGCACTTCGCGGGGCTCTTCATCGACACGTTCCGCGGCCTCGGCATCGTCCCGGACCGCTACTACTGGATGAGCGACATCTACCCGACCGGCCAGCTGGACGGCTTCATCCGGACTGCGCTCGATCGGGCGGCGGTGGTTCGCGACATCTACCGGCGCGTCGCGAACGTCCAGCATCCCGACGCGTGGCTGCCGATCTCGGTCATCTGCCCCAACTGCGGCAGGGTCGGCACGACCTTCGCGACCGACTGGGACGGCGAGACGGTGGCGATCCGCTGCGAGCCGAACCTCGTGAAATGGGCCACCGGCTGTGGCTGGACCGGCCGGGTGAGCCCGTTCGGCGGGAAGGCGAAGCTGCCCTGGAACCTCGAGTGGGCGGCCCAGTGGTCGCTGTTCGGGGTGACGATCGAGCCGAACGGCAAGGACCTCTCGACCGCGGGCGGGTCGCGAGATCGCAGCGACGCGATCGCCCGCGAGGTGTTCGAGCGAGAGCCGCCGCTCAACGTCCCGTACGAGTTCATCAACATCGGCGGCCGGAAGATGTCGACGTCGAAGGGCAGGGGAGCGGCGGCCCACGAGATCGTCGAGGTGATCCCGCCCGAGCAGCTCAGGTTCTTCTTCCTCCGCCCCAAGCCGAACCACGCGGTCGACTTCGACCCCGAGGGCACGGACGCCGTCCCGCGGCTCTTCGACGAGTTCGACAAGTTCGCAGCGGCCACGTCGGGCAAGGAGGTCCGGGGCGAGCTGCCGCCGGGCTACGCGGGCACGTTCGCCTACTCGTTGCTTGACCGGAATGCCGACGTGATGGCCGAAGCGGGTGCCTTCCGACCGGCCTTCTCCCACCTCGCCCTGCTCGTCCAGATCCCGAACGTGGATCTCCGGGCCCGCGTCGAGGCGGAGAAGGGCGACGCGCTCAGCGGCCGCGAGGGCGACATCCTCGAGGAGCGGGTCCGGGCCGCGAAGGCCTGGCTCGAGACCTACGCGCCGGAGCGAGCCGTCGTCTCGGTGAAGGAGGATCCGCCGGTCGAGGCGATCATCGGCCTCGGCGACGACCAGCGGCGATATCTCGGGGCGTTGGCGGACGCCGGCTCCGCACCGACGACGGGGGAGGCCTGGCAGGACCGGATCTTCTCCGTGGCGGGCGATCTCGGGCTGCCGAACGGCCGGGCGTTCGGGGCGCTGTACGCCGCCTTCCTCGGCCGGTCGAACGGGCCGCGCGCAGGCTGGCTGCTCGCCTCGCTGGATCCCGCGTTCGTGCTGGAGCGACTCCGTGTCGCGGCCGGGCAGGTGCCGGCGTGAGCGTCGGGTTGCAGCGACTACGCGACGATGCCGAGACCGTCCGCCAGGGCGCGATCGACAAGGGCGAGGATCCGGCGATCGTCGACCGGGTCCTGGAGCTGGACGCGCGACGCCGTGCCCTCCTGGGGGAAGGCGACGCGCTCAAGGCCGAGCGGAATGCGGCCAGCAGGCGCATCGGCGAGGCGATCAAGGGCGGCGCGAGGCCCGACGGGCCGGAGGTCGCCGAGCTCAAGCGGGCATCGGTCGAGGCCGGGACGAAGATCGAGGCGATCGACGCCGAGCTCGCGACGGTCGAGACCGAGATCGAGCAGCAGCTCCTCCGCATCCCGAACCCGGCCGATCCCGGCGTCCCGGTCGGCGGTGAGGACGCGATCGTCACCGTCCGCGAGTGGGGCGAGCAGCTCCCGGTCGAGCAGCCCGTGGAGGGCGAGACCGGCGCCGACGCACCGGCCGGCGGCGCCACGTGGCGTCGGCGCCCGCACTGGGACATCGCCGCGGACCTCGACATCCTCGACCTGCCGCGCGGCGCGAAGGTCGCCGGCTCCGGCTTCCCGGTCTACAAGGGCGCGGGCTCGAGGCTCGAGCGCGGCCTCATCCAGTTCTTCATGGACACGCTGACGAACGAGTTCGGGTTCACGGAGGTCTGGCCGCCCGTCGTCGTCAACACGGCCTCCGCGACCGGCACCGGCCAGATCCCGGACAAGGAAGACCAGATGTACGTCGTCACCCGCGACGAGCTGTACCTGGTCCCGACGGCCGAGGTCCCCGTCACGAACCTCCATCGCGACGAGATCCTCGAGGCCGACGAGCTGCCGATCCGCTACTGCGCCTACACGCCGTGCTTCCGGCGCGAGGCCGGCGCCGCCGGCAAGGACACCCGCGGCATCCTCCGCGTCCACCAGTTCGACAAGGTCGAGATGGTCCTCTTCGAGAAGCCGGACGCCTCGAACGACGCCCTGGACTGGATGACCGGCGTCGCCGAGGCGATCCTGCAGAAGCTCGGACTGGCCTACCGGGTGATCCTGATGTCCACCGGCGAGATGGGCTTCGTCCAGGCCAAGAAGTTCGACCTCGAGGTCTGGGCGCCCGGCGTCGAGCGCTGGCTCGAGGTCTCGTCCTGCTCGAACTTCCGCGACTACCAGGCGCGGCGGATGGCGATCCGCCACCGGCCCGAGCCGGGCGGCAAGCCGGAGCTCGTCCACACCCTGAACGGCTCGGCGCTCGGGATGGCCCGGACCTTCGCGGCGATCCTGGAGACCTACCAGCGACCGGATGGCTCGGTCGAGGTCCCGGAGGTCCTGCGGCCCTACATCGGCCGCGACCTGCTCTAGGCGCGATGCCCGGCTCGACGCAGGCCCGTCTCGAGGCCCACGGGCTCCGCCTGCCCACCGGTTACCGCATCGCGACGGCCGCCGAGATCCCGGAGACGGAGCCCGCCGTCGACGCGGCGATGGCCGCGGTCTGGCCGGAGTTCATGCGCCACGATCCGGTTGCCGGCAGCTCCTTCGGTCGGGCCGATCGCGACTGGCCGGACTTCCAGCTCGTCCTGACGGACGCGGCGGGCGCGTTCGTGGCCGTTGCCAACTCGATGCCGCTCCGCTGGGACGGGACCGACGACGATCTGCCCGAGGGCTGGGTCGACCAGGGCCGCCGCGCCGCGGCCGATCACGATGCCGGGCACAGGCCGGACACGCTCGGCGCGATGCAGATCGTGGTCCGGCCGGACCTCCACGGCGGCGGCCTTTCCGGGACGATGATCGAGGCGATGAAGGCCGCGGCCCGGGCGGCCGGGTTCCGGGCGGTCATCGCCTGCCTCCGGCCCACCTGGAAGGACCGCTACCCCCTCACGCCGATGGATCGCTACGCGTGGTGGACGCGTCCCGACGGCCAGCCGTTCGATCCCTGGATCCGCCTCCACGTTCGGCTGGGCGCGCGGATCGTCAAGGCCTCGCCGCGATCGATGCCGATGCACGGCACGGTCGCGGACTGGGAGTCGTGGACCGGGATGGCGTTCCCGGACAGCGGCGTCTACATCGTCCCGCGCGCCACCGGACCGGTCGAGATCGACCGGGAGCGGGACGCGGGCGTCCACTTCGACCAGAACGCCTGGGTCGTCCACGACGTGGGGGACTGACGCGGAGGCGCCGCCAGCCGACGGCCGGCGGCGCGTGAGAGGCTCGACGGCGAGGAGTCAGCCGCCGAACACGCCCTTCACCTTGTCCATGACGCCGGAGCCGGCGTCCTGGGCGGAATCCGCGGCGCCGGACACCGAGCCGGCCGCCGCCCCGACGAGCTCGCCGGCCTGGTCGCCGGCCGCACTGGCCGCGCCACCGAGGCTGCCGACGATCCCGTCGAGCTTGTCGCCGATCTCCGGGATCTGCCGCTTGAGGAACCCGCTGACCGTGCCGAGGAGCTCCTTGGCCTGGTCGGCGGACAGCCCGTACTTGCTCGTGATCTGCTGGATCAGGTCGTCCATCGCACATCCTCTCCAGCCGCCGGTCGGCGCGGTGGGGGCCTCGCGAGGATCGGATCGGCACGTGGTCGGCATCCACAGCCGTCGACGTTCGGTCTAGGCCCGGTTCGACGCTCGGTCAATGGTGTCGATACCCGGCGGGCCCGCCGGTGTCCACGGTCACCGACCGACCGCGTATGCTCGGCGGCAGCCCGACCCGCGAGGAGGCGAGCGATGGATCAGGATCCCGCGCTGGACGTCGACGAGCTGGGCGTCGTGCATCCGCTGCGCGCTCCACGCGCGCTTCGCGATGGCCGCGAATGGCTCCGCCTGGCGCTGACCCGCTTGCCGCGGCTCGGCCAGGCCTTCGTCGCGCTCGCCCTGATCGACGTGGTGGCAAAGCTCGTCACCCTGGCGCCGCTGGAGCCCGTTCGCGTCGTCGGTGCGATCGCCGACGGCGTCATCGTGCTCCTTCCGGCGGTCGTGCTTGCCGCCCGTCCGCGCGAGCGGCCGGGATCGGCGCTGCTCGCCGGTTCGATCTTCCTCGCCGTGGGTGAGATCGCGAGCACGGGGCTCCGCTTCTCGGACGCGTTGGTCGTGGCGACGGGCGGCGAGCCGGCCGGCCTCGACGCCCCACGCATGCTCAGCGGTCTCGCCTTCACGGCGGTCTACGTCGGCGGCTGGCTCCTGCTCGCCTTCGGGGCGCGAGCCGCGTGGCGGTCGCCGTCGACGCCCTCGGTCGCCGCACGAGGCTCGGCGCTCGCGGTCGCCGCCGCGGTCCTCGCGGCGGTGGCGGTGGTCTCGGCGATCGCTGCCGGGTTGCAGGTCGTCTCGTCCGATCCCGCGACGCGGACGCCCTTCGAAGTCGCGCTGCTCATCGTCGACTTCCTGGTCCAGCCGGTCCTCTGGCTGATCGTGGGTCTCGCCTTCGCCGACCTGGCCCGGCGCACCCGATCGCGAGCCGCCGACCTCGCGGCGATCGGCGCCGTCCTGGTCCTGCTCTCGCTGGCCATCGGCTATTCGAGCGCGGTCATCGTCCGCCTCCTCGGCACCGACGGGTCGATCGATCTCCAGGGGCCGGTCCTGGTCGCGGTCGCCTGGCTCGGGCGGATCGGCCCGGTCGTGATCGCGGCTGCCCTCGCGCCGGGCCTCGAACGGCAGGCCACGGAGACCGCACCGAAGCCGGCCTCGGATCGAGCGGTGAGCGACCCGGCCTCCTGAGGACGGGCCCGTCCGCGTCCGTGTGCCGCCTACAATCGCGGCCGGAGAGGTGGCAGAGCGGTCGATTGCGACGGTCTTGAAAACCGTTGACCCGCGAGGGTCCGTGGGTTCGAATCCCACCCTCTCCGCCATCACCGCGGGAGTCCCGGATGACCGACGAACACGATCTCGATCACGATCGCTCGGCCCACGAGCACGATCATGGGCACGACGAGCACGAGCACCACCATCACAACGGGCCGCACGACTACGTCGGGGCGGTCGAGGGCTATCGTGCCGAGAAGGACGCCTTCTTCAAGAGCGCGCCCGGCTCGCCCATCCCGGCCGGGGAGCGCGAGGCGTTCAGCGGCCTGCCGTACTACCCGGTCGACGTCGACCTCGTCTTCGAGGGCCTGACGGTCGATCCGTACACGGGCAGCGAGCCGACGACCTTCCAGATCCCGACCTCCGACGGGCGCCTCCGCCCGGCCCGTCGTGCCGGATCCTTCACGTTCGATTACGCGGGCGAGCCTCGCCGTCTGACCGCCTATGAGCTGGAGGGCGCCCACTCGGACGGGCGGCTCTTCCTGCCGTTCCTCGACGCGACGAGCGGCAACGAGACATACGGCGCCGGCCGCTACCTCGACCTGGAGCCGGACGAGGACGGGACGTACGCGATCGACTTCAACCTCGCCTACCACCCGTCATGCGTCTACGCGCCGAACTTCAGCTGCCCGCTGACGCCGGCCGAGAACCGCCTGCCGGTGCGGATCGAGGCCGGCGAGCGTCTCGCGGAGGGCGCCGAGCACTGATTCCGTCGCGGGACTGAGGATCGGTGCCTGCCAGATGTCCCGTAGCCGAGCCTGGAGAGCCGTCCGGAGGGGCTGAGAGCTGCGGATCGTGCGGCTCAGGCGGGCGACGCGATCCTCAGGCGGGCGACGCGATCCTCAGGGCCTCGGCCATCGCGGCGAGGTGGGCGGGCGTCGAGCCGCAACACGCGCCGACGATCCGGGCGCCGGCGTCGCGGAACCCCACGCCGGCTTCGGCCATCGTCGCCGGGTCCGCCCGGTAGACGGCGCGCAGGTCGACGAGCTCGGGCATCCCGGCGTTCGACTTCGCCACCAGGACCGCATCCGGCGCGACCGCCCGCATCCGCTCGATGACCGGCAGGAGCTCGTCGGGGCCGTTGCCGCAGTTGCCGCCGATCGCGTCGGCGCCGGCCTCGAGCAGCGTCCGCGCGGCCCGCTCCGGGGAGACGCCCATCATCGTGTGGCCGCGCGTGTCGAACGTCATCGTCGCGATCACCGGGATCGTCGGCGAGACCTGCCGGGCGCCGCGGATGGCCGCGGTGATCTCCGAGAGGTGGCTCATCGTCTCCACCCAGATCAGGTCGGCGCCGCCCGCGATCAGCCCGGCGGCCTGCTCGGCGAACACGTCGACGGCGACATCCTCCTCGAGCGTCCCGAGCGGGGCCATGATCTCGCCGGTGGGCCCGATGTCGCCGGCGACGAGGGCGTGACCGCCGGCCGCGTCCACCTCCGACCGAAGGAGGATCGCCGCCGTCCGGTTCAGCTCGGCGACCCGCGAGTCGAGTCCGTGCAGCCGCAGCCGGAGCCGGTTGCCGCCGAACGTGTTCGTCAGCAGGATCCGCGAGCCTGCGTCGACATAGCCGCGGTGGATCCGCCGGACCACGTCCGGATGCATGACGTTCCAGGCCTCGGGCGGATCGCCGAACTGGAGGCCGTTCGCGAAGAGCATCGTGCCCATCGCGCCGTCTGCCAGGATCGGACCGCCCCCCGCGAGGAGCGCCCGCCACTTCGCGTTGGCCGCCGTCGCTTCGATCGTCGGAGCAACGATCGGATCCGTCGAGGACGCGCCATTCGCCGCGTCGCCGCCCGCCGAGCCGGTACCGCGTTCGGGGCGGGGCCGGCGCCGATGGGCCCCCTGGCCGTTCGAGTCCATCGGGACAGTCTGCCGGGTGCCCGACTCGCCGTCGAGCCCGACGGGCCTCGCCGACGCCCCCGAGCGGCCTCTCGGGCCGAATCCTGTACCGTCAGTTCGTGCAGGCGACCTGCTCCCATCTCGACCAGATCGCCGTCGACCTGCGCCCACCGGCCGACGGCTGCGAGGCCTGCCTGGCGATCGGCGCGCACTGGATCCACCTACGCCAATGCCTTGTCTGCGGTGCGACGAGCTGCTGCGACTCGTCGCCGAACCGGCATGCGACGAAGCACTTCCACGCGACCGATCATGCGCTGATGCGGACCCTCGAACCGGGTCAGGACTGGGCCTGGTGCTTCGTCGACCGGCAGACGTTCGAGCCCCTGGCCGGCGGCGGTTGGCGAACCGCCGATCCCTTCTTCGACACGGGGATCTCGTACGCACGCCAGGCGCTCGCGGGCGGCGGCCGCCTGCCGTTCCCGCCCGGCGCCTCCACGAGCGACGGCTTTCCGCTGAGCATCTGGGAGACGACCTACCGCGGCCGCCACCGGGCCGGGACGATCGATCCGGAGCAGGCCGAGGCCCTGGAGGCGCTGCCCGGCTGGGACTGGTAGCCGGCCGCCGGCCGCCGGGCCCGCCCGGTGCGCCCGTGCACCCTGACCCACCCGGACTTCGGGGTCATGGGGTCGACCGCCGATCGGACCCTACGCTCGCGCCCTTCCGGGATCCTGCCCAGGGAGGGTTCGACATGTTCGGCTCCCAGCCGCGGACGCGCCGGCCGCTGCTGCTCCTGCTCGTCTTCGGCGCGTTCCTCGCGATCATCGGGATCACCGCGACCGCCCAGGCCGTGATGGTCTCGCTGCATTTCTCGACGGGTACGCTGAACACGATCGTCGCCAGCGATTCGGCGACCCTCCGGGCGGTGCTCAACCACACCCTGACGCTGCAGGACCTCGATCCGGCGAAGGGTCCCAGCTCCGCCTCGCGCGCCGCCCTCGAGAGCGAGCTGACGGCGCTCGTCGGGCCGGGCGAGATCCTCCGGGTGGAGCTCCGCCGCCTCGACGGCACGATCGTGGCCGCCAGCGACCCAGCCCTGGCGGGCGTCGCGATGGGCGACGGCGGGCCGGCCGGCGAGGCCCGGTCCGGGAACGCCAGCGTCGGCCTCGTGCCGGTTGCCGACGCGGCCGCCGGTCCCGGCGACCTCGGCTCGCCGACGGTCCTCCGCGAGTTCCTGCCGATCAGCACCGGCGGTCAGGTCCGAGCGATCGTCGGGATCTGGCGCGACGCCGTGCCGATCCTTGCCCGCCTCGACGGGGTCCGCCGGGACGTCGTCCTCGTGACGCTGAGCGCGGCCATCGTCGCGGCGGCGCTCCTCTTCCTGATCTTCCGGTCAGCCCAGGGCCGGCTCACCCGCCAGACCGCGGCCCTCGTCGAGGCGACCCAGCGCGATCCGTTGACCGGGTCTCTGAACCACGGCGCGCTCGTCGCCCACCTGGCCGGATCGATCGAATCGGCCCGCCAGGCCGGGCGACCGCTCGGCGTCGCCCTGGTCGACGTCGACAACTTCCGGCTCCTGAACGACAACCACGGGCATCGGGCCGGTGACGACGCCCTGCTCGCGGTCTTCGGCGAGCTCCGCCGGGAGCTGCCGCCCGACGCCGTGATCGGTCGCTATGGCCCGGACGAGTTCCTCGTCGTCGCGGACGCCGGGCAGGTCGTGGACCTCGAGCCTGCCCTGGTCCGGGTGCGGACCGCGCTGGCCGACCTGAGCCTCCAGTTCGAGGCCACGGAGCGTCTGCCGATCACGGTCAGCGCGGGGCTGTGCACCTACCCGGAGCACGGCGCCTCAGTCACCGTCCTGCTGGCCTCGGTCGCCCACGTCCTCGAGGAGGCGAAGGTCTCCGGCGGCGACACGATCCGGGTCGCGGGGGACGCCGGGACCGAGGAGCCGGCGACCTCGGGGTTCGACATCCTCCAGGGTCTCGTGCTGGCGGTCGACACCAAGGATCGCTACACGAAGCGCCACTCCGAGGACGTCGCCCGCTACGGCGTCTTCCTCGCCAGGCGGCTGGGGCTCGATCCGGAGGTCGTCCGGTCCATCCAGGTCGCCGGGCTCCTCCACGACGTCGGCAAGATCGGGATCCCGGACGCGGTCCTCCGCAAGCCGGGCAAGCTCACCGATGCCGAGTACGACATCGTCAAGCAGCACGTGGCCCTGGGCGACCTGATCGTCCGGGACGTGCCCGACCTCGACGTGGTGCGGGCCGGGATCCGGCACCACCATGAGCGCTGGGACGGCGACGGCTACCTCGACCGGCTGGCGGGCGAGCAGATCCCGCTGATCGCCCGGATCCTGGCCGTGGGCGACGCGTTCTCGGCCATGACCACGACGCGGCCGTACCGCAAGCGCCTCGACCTGCGCGAAGCGCTCCACCGGCTCGAGGACGCGAGCGGCACCCAGCTGGACGAGGACCTGGTGAGGCTGTTCGTCGAGGGGATCGAGACCGACGCCGACGCGCCGCTTCCCGGCGCCGACACGCCGGCCGCGATGCTCTGGACGCCGAGGCGCGTCGCATGACCCGGTCGCGCCGGTGGGGACGGTGCGCGGTCCTCGTCTGGTCGATCGGCCTGGCCGTCGCGTCGTCGCTCACGGCCGCCCGGCCCACTCTCGCCATCGGGCTCGTGGCCGTGAACGACTCGGCCAGCGTCATCCATGACCGGACGCTGACGGTTGCGGCACCCGGCGTGCTCGGCAACGACCTGAACCTCCTCGGCGACACGACGGCCGTCCTGGTGTCCGGCCCGAGCCACGGGACCCTGAACCTCTCCTCCACCGGGGCCTACACCTACCGTCCGGCGGCAGGCTACGTCGGCCAGGACACGTTCCGCTACCACGACTGCTGCCTGCTGGGCCTGCCGTCGACGGCGGCGACGGTGACGATCACCGTGACGAACCGGGCGCCGGTCGCGGTCGATGACGCGTATTCGATGACGAGCGGCGGCACGCTCCACGTCCCTGCAGCAGGCGTCCTCGCGAACGACCTGGACGCCGACGGTGACGCGCTGACCGCGTCGCTGGTCGACGGCGGGGGGAACGGCTCACTCGACCTGGCGTCGGACGGGAGCTTCACGTTCAAGCCGGGCGGGTCGTTCAGCGGCAAGCGGACCTTCACGTACCGGGCATCCGACGGCGCGGCCTCGTCCGGCACCGCGACCGTGACGATCGATGTCCAGAAGCCGGCCGCCACGCCGACGCCGACGCCGACGCCGCGACCCACCCCGACGCCGACGCCTCGCCCCAGCCTTCCGCTGCCCAGCCTGCCCCTGCCGAGCCTTCCGCTGCCCAGCCTGCCCCTGCCCACCCTCCCGCTGCCGACGTTGCCCCTGCCGACGCTCTTCCCGACACCGACGCCCGCGCCGACGCGCACGCCGGCGCCGACCGGGATCCCGGCGGGGGCGACGCCGACGCCCGCGCCCGGCGCGGCGACCCCGACCGCGCCGACGGCGACCGCCGGCGCCGGCACGCCGTCTCCGGGCGCATCGACGCCGCCCGGCGGCATTCCCTCCGCCGGCACCGCGACGCCGACCCCGGCCGGCCCGCCCGGAGGCGGCACGACCACCGGCGGCGGTCCGGGCGCCGGCGGCGCCCAGCCGCCGATCGACGAGGGCGTCGTCGTGGGCCCGCTGCAGGCGCCGCCGATCGACGACCTGGTCGACGTGAACGTCGTGGGGCTCGACGGCCTGATCGAATGGGCCGTGCCGTCGCTGATCCTCAGCGTGCCCGGCCTGCTGCTGATCCTGGCCGTCGTCGCGCAGGCCGTCGTGGGGACGCTCTGGGTCCCGATCGTCCGGCGCTGGCTCGGCACCTTCGGCATGCGCGACCGGCGGGCTCGCACCGCGCATCCCTGACCGTCGCCGGTGCGGTCGCGTTACCGTGCCGGCATGGCGAGCGGACGATGACGAGCGCGACCCCGGCCGGTCTCTGCGCGACGTGCCGGCACGCCCGGACGGTCGTCGCGGGCCGGGGCTCGCGGTTCCTGCTCTGCGAGCGCTCCCGAACCGATCCCGCCTACCCGCGCTACCCGCGGCTGCCGATGCTCGCCTGCGCCGGCTTCCAGCCCGAGGCGGACCCCCTCGGCGAGACGCGCACGGAGCCGCCGACTCCCCGGCCTTGACGCTTCCGGCGGCCCGCGCCTATCCTCGCCGCCACATCACGAAAAGAGCGGGCTGTGAACGGGACGAGTACCCGTCGAGCGTCGGCAGAGAGATCCGGTGGCTGGTGGAAACCGGAGCGGCGGCGGCGGCGAATGGACCCGGGAGCCTCCGGACCGAACGGCCAGCAGGGCGAGGAGCCCGGCGAACCCAGTAGGCTCCGGCGCAGAGCGCCAGCGTTACCGGGCAGCGCCGATCGGCGGCGAGGGTTCGAGCGTTCGACCCCAGCCACCCGTCGGTCATCGAGTGCGGCATCGCCGAATGAGGGTGGCACCGCGGAAGGCACGACCTTTCGTCCCGGGACGAAGGGTCGTTCTTGATTCCGGGACCGCGACAGGCCCCAGGAGGCCGCATCGATGTCGACAACCGATCCGCTCAGCCTCAGCGAGGCGAAGCGCCTCGCCGCCAACGCCGACACGCTGCTCCTGCGCGCCACCCGGCCCGCGGACCTCGAGACCCCGATCGGCGCGTTCCTTCGCCTCGACGACGCCTCCACGCCGGCGTACCTCCTCGAGTCCGTCGAGGGCGGCGAGCGGCTCGGCCGGTACTCGTTCCTCGGGGTGGGGCCGCGACGGCTCCTCGAGGTCCGCGGCGGGACCGCCCGGACGCAGACCCGCCCGGTCACGGTCGACACCTACAGCCCGGACCTCCCCGTCGACGTCACCGAGACGCCCGATCCCCTTGGCGCGATCCGGGCGTTCGTCCCGCGCCGACGGGTCCAGCCAACGGAGGGCATGCCGCGGTTCACCGGCGGCGCCGTCGGCGCGCTCGCGTATGACGCCGTCAGCCAGTTCGAGCCCACCGTCCCGCTTCCCGAGCTCGACCCGATCGGCGTCCCGACGGCGGCGTTCATCGAGACGGACCTCGTCCTCGTCTTCGACCACCTGACCCATACCCTGAGCGCGATCGCCTCGCTCCACACGGAGGCCCCGGATCTCGAAGGTCGCTACCGGATCGCGGAGCAGGCGATCTTCGAGGCGCTGGAGCGGACGGCCCGGCCGAGCGCGGTCGAGATCGACGGCGGCACGCGATCCCGGGCGAACGGGAGCGGCAATGGCGTCGGCCCCGCGGCGCTCTCCGAGGACCGGATCAGCTCGAGCCTCGGCCGCGACGCCTACATCCATGCGGTCGAGGTCGCGAAGGATGCGATCGCCGCCGGCGAGGCGATCCAGGTGGTCCTCGCCCGGCGCCAGTCGTTCGAGCTGCCGACCGACCCGGCGACGGGCCGGCCGCTCGACGGGATCTCGCTCTACCGCGCGCTCCGGCGGGTCAACCCCAGTCCGTACCTGTTCTTCGTCCGGACGCCGTCGTTCGAGGTCGTCGGGGCGAGCCCCGAGCTCCTCCTCCAGGTGGAGGGCGACCGGCTGACCACCCACCCGATCGCGGGCACGCGGCCGCGCGGCGCCGACGAGCGCGAGGACCAGCTCCTGGCCGAGCAGCTCCAGCGCGACCCGAAGGAGCGGGCGGAGCACATCATGCTCGTCGACCTCGGCCGGAACGACCTGGGCCGGGTCTCGCGGCCGGGCACCGTGACCGTCTCGAAGTACATGGAGGTGGAGCGCTACAGCCACGTCCTCCATCTCGTGTCGCACGTGGAGGGCCGGTTGCGGCCGGACCTCGACGCCCTCGACGCGCTCCGCGCGGTCTTCCCGGCGGGCACGCTGAGCGGCGCCCCGAAGGTCCGGGCGATGCAGCTGATCGCCGCGGCGGAGGGCGAGCGGCGCGGCCTGTACGGTGGCGCCGTCGGCTACCTCGGCTACGACGGCAACCTCGATACGGCGATCACGATCCGGAGCGCCGTCCTGCGCGAAGGCCAGGCCCACATCCACACGGGCGCGGGGATCGTCGCGGGCAGCGTGCCGGAGAAGGAGTTCGAGGAGACCGAGCACAAGGCGGCGGCCCTGCGGCGGGCCATCGAGCTGGCCGTCGAGCCGGCCTCGGCGCCGGGCGGCCGCTCTCGGTCGGTGCCGGCGGAGCCCGTGGGGGTCGACCGGTGATCCTCGTCATCGACAACTACGACAGCTTCACGTTCAACCTCGTCCAGGCCCTCGAGGCGGCCGGCGCCGAGGTCCGGGTCCTCCGCAACGACGCGATCGACAAGGCGGGGGTCGAGGCGATGGCGGCCGACCCGGCGGCCGATCTCCGTGGGATCGTCGTCTCGCCCGGCCCCGGCGATCCGGCGGACGCCGGCGTGTCCGTCGCCACGATCGAGGTGGCCCGGGATCACGCGATCCCGCTGCTCGGGGTCTGCCTCGGGATGCAGTCGATGGCGGCCGCGTTCGG
>DATBGP010000407.1:0-7123 GCA_036557925.1 Candidatus Limnocylindrales bacterium
CGGCTGATCGTGGTCCTGCGCCGGGTGACGCCCCGGAGCCGGCTGCTGGAGCTGGTCGGTGAGCTCACCGACGCCGGCGCGAGCATCTTCGAGATCACCTTCGACGGAGACGATCCGGAGACCGACATGGCCGCTGTCCGGGAAAGCCTGCAGGCCAGCGGTCGGGATGGCTGGATCGGGGCCGGGACGCTGCGGACGACCGACCAGGTCGCACGCGCGGCCGCCGCCGGCGCGGCGTTCGGCGTGAGCCCGATCCTGGACGCGAGCGTGATGGCCGCGGCCGCCGACGCCGGGTTGCCGTTCGTCCCGGGCGCCTTCTCGCCGACCGAGGCCGACGCGGCATGGCGCGCCGGAGCGGCTTCGTGAAGCTGTTCCCCGCCTCCTCGCTCGGGCCGGCATTCGTCCGCGAGCTGCGCGGGCCGCTCCCCGAGATCGAGACGATCGTCACGGGCGGCGTGGACGCCGCGAATGCGCAGGCCTTCCTGGAGGCGGGCGCCGCTGCGGTCGGGATCGGCTCCGCGCTCGTGCGCGCGGGAGCGTCCGAACGGCGGGAGATCGTCCAGCGGCTCGCCGCAGCGCCGCGAGCGGGCGACCGGTGAACCGCCTCCGCGACCGCGTCTGCCTCGTGACGGGGTCGACGGGGATGGCCGCGGCCGCCGCCCGCCGGTTCGTCGCCGAGGGCGGCAGCGTCTTCGTGGTCTCGCGAACGGAGGCGCACGTTCGCGCGCTGGTGGACGAGCTCCAGGCCGCGGGCGGCAGCGCGGACGGCGCGGCCGCGGACCTCGTCGACGAGTCGCGCGTCCGCGAGGTGGTCGAGGCCTGCGTCGACCGCTTCGGCCGGATCGACGGGCTGTTCTCGGTGGCCGGGGGCAGCGGCCGGAGCTTCGGCGACGGGCCGATCCACACGGTGACCCGCGACGCGTGGGAGCGGACGCTCGAGGAGAACCTCACCACCCAGGCCCTCGTCGTCAGTGCCGTCGTCGCGCGGATGCGAACCCAGGAGCCGAACGAGTCGGGGACGCGCGGATCGATCCTCCTGATGGGCTCGGTCACCTCCAGCGATCCGTCGCCGGAGTTCTTCGCGACCCATGCGTACGCCGCAGCGAAGGGCGCGCTGACCTCGTTGATGCTCACGACAGCGGCGGCGTACCTCGCCGACCGGATCCGGGTCAACGTCGTGGCGCCCGGCGTGACCGAGACGCCGATGGCCCGCCGGGCGGCATCCGACCCGGCGATCCGCCGGTTCAACGCCCGGAAGCAGCCCCTGGCCGGCGAGATGATGGATCCCGACGAGGTGGCCCACGCCGCCGTGTACTTCCTGTCCGACGAGTCGCGGGCCGTCACGGGCCAGCTGCTGAAGATCGACGGCGGCTGGTCGATCGCGTCGGTCTCGCCGGAGCCGACCGCGTGATGGGCGCCTGGGATGGTGTCCCGCTTCTGGCCGAGGCGGACGTCTGCGTCGTCGGGTCGGGCTCGGCCGGCTCGACCGCCGCGATCGCCGCCGCGCGTGGCGGAGCGTCCGTGATCCTCGTCGAGAAGCTTCCGGTCCTCGGCGGCACGAGCACGGCCGTGCTCGACACGTTCTACGGCTTCTGGACGCCGGGCCGCGAGCCGGTGAAGGTCGTCGGCGGCATCGGCGACGAGGTCGTCGCGGCGCTCCGTGGGCTCGGTCCCGTGGTCGAACGGCCGAACACCTATGGCGCCGGCGCCGGCATCACCTACCTCGCCGAGCACCTGAAGGTCGTCTGGGAGCGGCTCGCCGAGGACGCCGGGGTCCGGATCGTCCTGCATGCGTTCGTCCAGGACGTCGACGTCGACCGCGACGAGCCCGGGCGCGTCCGGCAGCTGCTGGTCGCGACGAAGGCGGGCCTGCGCCGGGTCGTCGCGCGGACGTTCGTCGACGCGAGCGGCGACGCCGATCTCTGCGCGTTCGGCGGGTTCGGGTTCGAGACCGCCGGCGAGCTCGATCCGGCGCAGACGCTGACGACGACGTTCCGGATGGCGAACGTCGACGGGGCGCGCCGCGCGACGATCGCGAAGGACGAGCTCCACGCGCTGATGGCGGAGGCGGCCGACGACGGCTACGACCTGCCGCGGCGCGAGGGCTCCGACCACGTCACAGCGATCGACGGCGTGACCGCGACGATCATGACCCGCCTGGAGCCCAACGCCCGCGACGGCGACGGCGCGATCGTCAACACGGCCGACCCGGCCTTCCTGACCGCGGCGGAGATCGCCGGTCGGCGACAGGCGCTCGAGTACGCCCGGTTCCTCGTCGATCGCGTGCCCGGCTACGAGCGCGCGTCGCTCGTCGCCCTCGGGACGCAGATCGGGATCCGCGAGACGCGGCGGGTCTTCGGGGATGCGCGCCTGACTAGAGACGACGTCCTCTCCGCCCGCCGGTTCGACGATCAGATCGGCCTCTGCGGCGCGCCGATCGAGGATCACCGCACCGGGACGGACACCCGCTGGACCTACCTGCCGGAGGGCCAGGCCGTCGGGATCCCGTTCGGGACCCTCGTCGTCCGCGACGCCCGGAACCTGCTGGTCGCCGGCCGCTGCTTCTCGGCCACGCACGACGCCCACGCCTCGGTCCGCTCGATGGCCCAGTGCATGGCCATGGGCCAGGCGGCGGGGACCGCAACCGCTCTGGCGGTCACGGGAACGGCCGCTGCGAACGACGGTGACGTCCGGCGCATCTCCGTCTCCGAGCTCCGGCACCGCCTCGCCGCCGACGGCGCGATCCTCGATCTCCCGGTGGCGCACGCCGCATGACCTTCGTCCGGACGATCCTCGGCGACGTCGACCCGTCGGAGATGGGCGTGACCTATGCCCACGAGCACCTCGTGATCGACGGCGGACGACCCGTCGAGCTGTCGCCGGACTTCCTCCTCGCCGACGTCGACCGGCTCGTGGCCGAGCTCGTGGATGGTCGCGAGGCGGGCCTCGGAACGGCGGTCGACATGATGCCCGCCGATTGCGGCCGCAACCCGGAGAAGCTCGCGGAGCTGTCGCGCCGCAGCGGCGTCCGGATCGTCGGCGCCACCGGCCTCCACCACGAGAAGTTCTACGGACCATCGCACTGGAGCCTGCGCGCGACGGAGCACGAGCTCGCGGACCTGTTCGCCGCCGACATCGAGGACGGGATCGACGACCGGGACTACGGCGGACCGCTCGTGCATCGGACGGCGCATCGCGCCGGGGTGGTCAAGGTGGGCGGGAGCGAAGGCGGCCCCTCCGACCGGGACCTCCCGATCTTCCGGGCCGCCGCGGCCGCGCACCGCTGGACGGGCGTGCCGATCCACACCCACTGCGAGGGCGGGACCGGAGCGATCGAGCAGCTGCGGGTCCTGACGGACGCCGGCGTCGCGGCGGAGCGGATCTCGCTGAGCCATGTCGACATGGTCGTGGACCGCGGCTACCACGCGGCGATCCGGTCGACCGGCGCCTTCCTCGTCTACGACCAGGGCTTCCGCTGGGCCGACCGGCCGAACGGCACGCTCCAGCTGCTCGAATGGGCGGCGGAGGACGGCGAGCTCGACCGGGTGATGCTCGGCATGGACGCGGCGCGGCAGGGCTACTACCGGGCGTTCGGCGGGAGCCCGGGCCTGCCCTACCTGCTCCGCGAGTTCAGCGTCCTGCTGGACGAGCGCGGCCTGGACGAGGCGATCCGGCGTCGCCTGTTCGTCGACAATCCGGCTCGGGCGTTCGCGTTCGCGCCGGTCGAAGGAGGGTCATGAGCGTCGAGCCCCTGCTCACCAGCGTCGTCGGGTCGCATGCGCACCCGGGCTGGTTCGTGGCCGGCATCGCGGCGGCCGAGCGCGGCGAGTTCGGGCCGGCCGACCTCGCAGAGCTGCTCGACGACGGCGTCGACCTCGCGATCCGCGACCAGGAGCGGGCCGGCATCGACGTGATCAGCGACGGCGAGATGCGCAGAGCCGGCTTCTTCACCGCCGAGTTCTACCGCCACCTCACCGGCGTCCGGCCGCTGCCGCCGGACCGGCGCTGGGGCGCCGGGGCTCACGACGGGCTGCACCGCTTCGCGGTGGAGACGCCGATCGCGGCGCCGAACGGCCTGGGCGTCGTCGAGGAGTTCCGGGCGGCACGCGACCGCACGACGCGGCCGCTGAAGATGACGCTCCCCGGGCCGTTCACCCTGTCCGGCCGCCTCGTCACCGGTCCGGGCGAGGTCTACGAGACGCGGGTCGCCGCCGCCGAGGCCTTCGTCCCGATCCTCCAGGCCGAGCTCCGCGGCCTCGTCGATGCCGGGGCGACGGTCGTCCAGGTGGACGAGCCGTCGCCGGCGATCCACCCGGACGCGCCGGCGGACTTCGCCTCCCTCCTGAACGCGGCGATCGAGCCGGTCCGCGGACGGGCGAGGCTGGGCGCCCACCTCTGCTTCGGCAACTTCCTCGGCCGGCCACTCGCGCCCCGCTCCTACCGGCCGATCCTGCACGCGATGCTCGGCTTCGGTGTGGACGAGCTGGTCCTCGAGTTCGCCAATCGCGAGCTGAGCGAGATCGGGATCCTGCGCGAGACCGCCGACGCCGGCCGGGACGTCGCCGCGGGCGTGATCGACGTGAAGAACAGCCACGTCGAGACGGCCGACGAGGTCGCCCGACGGATCGACGCGATCCTCGCGACCGGCGTCCCCCCGCAGCGGCTGACCCTCGTCCCGGACTGCGGCTTCAGCCAGACCGCCAGGCACCTCGCCGTCGCGAAGCTCCACGCCCTGGTCGCCGGACGCGACCTCGTCCGCGGCCGGCCCGGCTCCACCTCGTCCGAACCCGTCACTCTCGAACCCGTCATCCCCGAGGAGGCACCCACCCGATGAAGGCCCACCAGATCACGATGCTCGGCACCGGGCTCATCGGCGACTTCTACACCGCCACCCTCCACGGCCAGCGCGGTCGCGACCGGGTCCGGGTGGTGTTCTCGCGGTCGGCGGAGCGCGGCGCGGCGTTCTGCGAGCGCTGGTCGATCCCGGAGCGCACGACGGACCTCCGGGCGGCGATCGAGCATCCCGAGACGGACGTGGTCGTGATCGGCCTGCCGAACTACCTCCACGAGGAGGCGGTCGGCCTGGCGGCGAGGGCCGGCAAGGCGATCCTCTGCACGAAGCCGCTCGGGCGAAACGCGGACGAGGCCCGGCGGATGCTCGAGACGGTCGAGAAGGCGGGAGTCTTCGGCGGCTACCTCGAGGACCTCTGCTACACGCCGAAGACGCTGAAGGCGATCCGGTCGGTCCAGGACGGTGCGCTCGGCGACGTCACCTGGGTCCGGTCCCGGGAGACCCATCCCGGCCCCCACAGCGCCTGGTTCTGGGACGGCCGGCTGACCGGCGGCGGCGCCATCATCGACCTCGGCTGCCACTGCATCGAGATCATCCGGAGCTTCGTCGGCAAGGGGAACCGGCCGATCGAGATCCTGTGCACGACCGACACGCTAGTCCACCCGATCGACGACGAGGACAACGCAATCGCGCTCATCCGCTTCGAGTCCGGCGCGATCGGCCAGTTCGAGGTGAGCTGGACGTTCCGCGGCGGGATGGACCTCCGGGACGAGGTCGCCGGCACCCACGGCACGATCTGGCTCAACCACTTCCTGCGGACCGGCTTCGAGATGTTCACTGCGGGCGGCGGCAGCGGCTACGTCGCCGAGAAGGCGGAGACGTCGGCGGGCTGGCTGTTCCCCGTCGGCGACGAGGTCTCGGAGCTCGGCTACACGGACATGTTCAGCGACATGTTCTCGGCCCTCGAGGAGGGTCGTGCCCCGCGCGAGACGTTCTACGACGGCTACGTGGTGAACGCGGTCATGGACGCGGCCTATCGATCGGCGACGAGCCGCGCGTGGGAGCCGGTGGAGCTCTTCGAGTGGCGCGGCGGTTCGACGGCCCGGATCGCGAAGACCGCCGAGACGTTCGAGGGCCAGACGGTCATCAAGCGCGAGGTCCTGCCGGACGGCCGGACGAAGCTGATCCTCAAGGACCCGGCGTCGGGCGACTACACGGATCGGATCGTCGCCGGCAGCTGACGGGCCAGGTGCCGGGCGCCGGCCCCGCCCCGCTCAGCGCGCGAGGCGAACGTGGCCGCTCCGGCCGATCGCCTCGATGTCCCACCGCCGGCCGAACGCCGGCATGCCGGCGATGAACACGCGACCGAGCGAATCCGGCAGATCGGGTTCGAGGATCAGCTCGCCGGCGGCAGGCCGCAGGCCGAGCATCGCCCGGAGCAACGCGAGCGGGGTGCCGGTCGCCCACGCCTGGGGGCTGCAGGCGGTGGGGTACGGGATGGGAAAGGCACCGTAGCTCCGGTCATAGCCGGAGAACGCCTCCGGCAGCCGGTACGCCGAGAACTCCGCAGCCTCCAGCAGCGCGAGCGCGATCCGGTTCGCCTCGACGCGGAAGCCGTAGCGAGCAATGCCCATGGCGATGATCGAGTTGTCGTGCGGCCAGACCGTCCCGAGGTGATAGCCGATCGGGTTGAAGCCGTGGTCGAGCCGGGACAACGTCCGGACGCCCCAGCCCGAGTAGAGAGCGTCCGACATCAGGTGGCCGGCCACGATCGCCGCCCGGTCCTCCGGCACGATCCCCGACCACAGGAGGTGGCCCATGTTCGACGTCATCGAGTCGATCCGGCGCTTGTCGCCGTCGAGCCCGATCGCGTAGTAGCCGCCGCGCTCGTCGATCCAGAAGTCGCGGTTGAAACGGTCGCGAAGCGCCGCCGCCTCCTGCCGGAGACGGGTCGCGAGATCGGGATCGGCAAGCGGCCCGTCGGCCAGCTCGGCCAGCCGGAGCTTCGCGTCGTAGACGTAGCCCTGGAGCTCGCAGGTGGCGATCGGCAGCGGCGGGATCGTCCCGTCGGCGAACTGGATGCCGTCCCAGGAATCGCGCCAGCACTGGTTGCCGAGGCCCTGCGACGAGCGGGTCCCGTACTCCACGTACCCGTCGCCGTCCCGATCGCCGGATTCGTCGATCCACCCCAAGGCCGCCCGTGCATTCGGCTCCAATGACGCGACGAGCTCGTCGTCGCCAGTCCAGCGCCAGTACTCGGAGAGGAGGATGAGCCAGAGGATCGTGGCGTCCGCGGTCCCGTAGTAGGGGCTGTGCGGCTTGAGCCCGAGC
>DATBGP010000408.1:0-5712 GCA_036557925.1 Candidatus Limnocylindrales bacterium
GGCGAGCTCCAGCCGGCAGGCCTCGAGCCAGTCGCGGAGCCGCTGGTTGCTCACGACGTCGTCCCGGTTGTAGCGCTCGATCCGGTCCAGGTGGTCCGACGCCGGGCGTTCCCCGTCCCCGAGCTCCAGCCACTGCTCGAACGCGACGATGCTGGAGCCCGCGTCACGCAGGTCGACCTCTCGCTCGAAGCCGTAGAACGGCTCCATCTTCTTGATCGAGTAGCTCTCGACGGACGCCCGCATGGACTGCCGGACGGCCCGCAGGAGGTCGACGAGCACGCCACCCCGAAGCAGGGCGTCGATGTCGTTCTCGCGCGTGCCGTAGCGGCCCATCAGCCGCTTGAGCGCGGTCGGCTCGTAGGGGGCGTAGTGATAGACGTGGAGCGTCGGGTCCGCCGTCCACCGCGCCATCACGAAGTCGACGAGTCGCTCGAACGCCTGGCGTTCGGCGTCGAGGGTGAACTCGCCGGCTTCGTCCCGGGACCAGAACGCATGGAACGTGCCATGCGAATCGAGGATCCCGAACAGGTAGTCGAGGCCGTCCTCGAAGGCGTAGGGATCGCCCTCGATGTCGAAGAACAGGTCGTTGGGGGATGGTGGCGGCAGCGTCGCGAGCCCGCGCTCCGGGTCGGTGCTGGCACCCGGACCGGGCAGGAGCAGCTCGTAGAGGTACTCGCCGGCGAGGCGACCCTCCAGCTGGATCCGGGCCTGTTCGCGGACCCGCGCCAGCGCACCCGGGCTCGTGCCCTCGAGCGGTGGAACGAGCGGCAGATCGAGCCGACCCAGCGCGGCCAGGGTCTCGACGCCCCGCGCACGCAGCTCCCGCCGCTGACGAGCGCTGATCCCCGCGACCAGGCTGAGATGATCGTCGGCTCGACGCCGGATCGCGCACTCGGCGGCCCAGCGACACACGTCGCAATGCTCGACGGGATCCGGGTACGTGAGGACGGGCGGATAGGCCGCCGGATCGCCCGAGGCCATGGCCGCCAGGAAGCGGGACTTCACGCTTCGGTAGTACGCGAGGTAGTCGTCGACCCGAAGCCGCTCGATCGAGCGGGCGCTGCCGCCGAGGGCGACGTGCATCCATTCCGGTCGCACGCCCTGGATGGCCTCGAGCAGGTCCACGTAGGTGCAGATCTGGAGGACGGCGCTCGCCTTGACATGGCGCGCGAGCTTGGTGTCCGCAACCTCGTAATGCCAGGTCCCGAAGGTCGAAGGACGCTCCGGATCGTCGACGCGGAGCAGGAAGTCCGCGTGACCGCGCCAGGTCCCGTCGAAGAACGTGGCCTGGTAGACGACCTCGGCGCCGTCCCGCATCGCCTGGACCGTCTCCGCGGCGGCCGCCCGCAGGCGTTCGCCGTCGTCTTCGATCGACCCGTCGAGGGCGATCGTCACTGCACTGCGGCCCTCGGCGATCAGGTCCGCCAGGAACCGCTTCTCGTGCTCGAACCCGCGCCTGCGGATGATGTCGAGCTCCGGGTCGTCGCGGACCGGCCGCTCGACCAGCCCGGCGAGCACCGCCCGTTCGAGCTGCGTCAGGTGCTCGCAGGCGAGGTAGGCGACGAGGTCCGTGGCCGCGTAGACGGGCCGCCCGTCGATCTGCTGCACAAGCTCACCTTAGCCTCCGGCCGTGCCACCTCGCCTGTCACGGCCCGGGCCGGGTCCGGCGGCCGGGTCCGGCCGCCAGCCGGGCGTCAGCCCGCGTTGGCGTCCGCTGCGGTCGAAGGCGTCGCGGGAGGAGCCGCGGCACGGCGATCCGCGTCGCCCCGCCAGGCGGCCCGTCGCTCGCCCTGGCGGCGCTCTCCGCCTCGGCGCCGATCGTGCGGCTCTCGCCGATCCCAGAGGCGCCGCTCGCCGGCCGGCAGCAGGTCCGAGCCCCCACCGCCCGTCCCGGGCAGCGGCCGCAGCGTCCGCCACGTCCGGACCGCCCACGCCTCGTCGTCGAGATCGTCGATGTCGATCACGATCACGGCGCCGCTGCCGGTGATCGCGCTGAAGCCTTCGATCCGGCCGACGACGACGCCCCGCGACGGATCGGTCGTCGCCCGCGCCCGGCCGCGCAGCTCGCCGACCGCATGGGTCAGGACGTCGGTCTCGAACCCGCCGGTGTAGTGCTGGAGGAACGCCTGCGTCGACATCGGGCTGCCGTCGATCGTCGTGGGAGCGGCCGAGAGGGTGACGGTCCGACGGGCATCGCTCCCGATCCAGCGGTCGGCCGTCCGCGTCTCGCTGAACGATCCGGGCAGGTCCAACGCCCAGCCGTTGTAGAGGATCGTGACCGGGCCCCGGCGATAGCCGATCGCCCGGTCGTCGGCGACATCGTCATCCGAACGAGCGCGAACCGACGAGCCGTCCGATCGCGCGTCCGGCGATCGCAGGTCCGATCGGTTCCGCGACCACGTCGCGGCCCGAACGCCCTGGTCCAGGAGCCGCTCGACCGACGGGTCGACGTGCCCGCGCAGGTCGAACACCTCGCGCCACGCGGCCCACGGCCAGGGCAGCGACGGGTCCTCGATCTGGCCGCGTCGGAGCCGCGCGAGGACCTCGTCGAGCACCTCGACCTCGGCCTGGTTCACCGGCGGCCGCCAGCGGACCTCGTTCCAGAGGAGCGTCATCGCGACGCCGAGCTCGTAGCGGGCGTCCATCGCGTCGCCGATCCACGGCCAGATGTCCGCGGCGACGCGCGGATCGGCCAGCGCCCGCGCCACCCAGTCGTCGTCGCGCGGCCCGAGGACGGTCGCGACCGCGCCGTCGAACGAGTAGCGAACGCCCGCGGGCGTCGCGAGGTGGAGCCCGTGCTGGCCCTGCCTGCGGGCCTCGTGGACGGCGTGGAGGCTCGCCCGGAGCCAGTCGAGATGGCCACGTTCGGCGTCCGTCCGGACCTCGGAGAAGAACGCCCCGGTCGGATCCGCGGAGCGATCGGCCACCTCGCCGGCACCGCCATCGGGATCCGCCGCGGGCGCCCACGTGACGCCGATCGCGTCGGCCAGGCGGTGGAGCAATCGCGCGATGTACGTGTGGTAGCCCGGCCCGACGGGGATCGTCGTCGCCGTGGCGGTCAGGACGCCCTGCTCGGAGGCCTCGAAGCGGACGGGCCGGGCCGCCGGATGGAGACGCACCTCGAGGGCCCCGTCGTCGGTGCGGAGCCCGGGTCGATGGCCGCGGACGGTCTCGGCCGCGGCGGTGGTCAGCCAGGCCTCGACCTCCTCGAGCAGGGCAGCCGGACGCGGAACGCGGCGGATGGCACCACGTCTGGACGCGTGACCGACGGCGCGGATCGAGATGGACACCCCGGCATGTCCCCCTGGCGGCGAAGTCTCCGTGGACGGAGCGCCCTTGGCAAGAGGCACGGACGCACCGCCCGTGGGAGGGATCGTGCCCGAAACGAGAAGCCCGCGGGGTGTCAGCACGGTCGTCGACGTGTCGATGACGTCACGTTCGGCCCGTCCACGCTCGCCGCGGGTCAGCCGAACAGCGCCTCGACCGCCTCGTCGAAGGCGTCCGTGTGCCGATCGACGTCCGCGTCGACCGTCGCCGGGCTCATCAGCGCCATGTTGTGGAACGGCGTCATCAGGATGCCGCGGTTCATCGCCCAGAGGTGCAGGAACCGCTCGAGCTCCGGGTCCAGGTGCTCGGCCTGCTCCGATCCGGTCCGGGGCGGTCGCGCCACGAAATGGTATTCCGCTCGCGCGCCGAGCCGGGTGACGTGCCATGGCGCGCCGCGCCGCTCGATGACCTCGGTGACGCCCGCCTCCCAGCGTTCGGCGAGCGGGATCATTCGCCCGAACGCCTCGTCGGTCAGCACGTCGGCAAGGGTCGCCCGGATCGCCGCGGTGCTCAGGGCATAGCCGGCGAGCGTTCCGCCGATGCCGCCGATGTCGGACTCGTCGCGGTCGATCCGGCCGGCGAGCCGCTCGGCGATCTCGCGGGTCATCCCGTAGGTGCCGGCCGGGATCCCACCGCCGATCGTCTTGCCGATCACGAGCATGTCGGGCTCCAGGCCGTCGCGGCCGGTGATGCCGCCCGGGCCGGCGCAGATCGTGTGGGTCTCGTCGATGACCAGGACGGTGCCGGCCTGCCGGGTGAGCTCGCGGACGCCGTCGAGGTAGCCGGGCTCGGGCAGGACGATGCCGACGTTCGTGAGCGCGGGCTCGAACAGGACGGCCGCGACGTCGCCGTGGCCGAGGGCGCGCTCTAGGTCGTCGAGGTCGTTGAAGTCGACGACGCGGGTGGTCTCGGCCGGGTCGACGGGCGGGCCGATGGAGCCGCTCGACGCGACGACCCGGCCGTCGGCGTTGCGGGTGGCGAACGTCTCGTCGACCGAGCCGTGGTAGCAGTGGTCGTGGACCACGATCTTCGATCGGCCGCTCAGGTGACGGGCGAGACGGATCGCGAACCGGTTCGCGTCGGTGGCCGTGATCGTGAACTGCCAGAGCGGCAGGCCGAACCGCCGAGTCAGCTCCTCGCCCGCGGCGAGCGCGTCGTCGGTCGGGAGCATGTGGGTGATGCCGCGGCTCATCTGCCGCTCGACCGCGGCGACGGTCGGGGCGGGCGAATGGCCGGCCATGGCGCCGGTGTCGCCGAGGCAGAAGTCGACGTAGTCGTGGCCGTCGACGCAGGTGAGATGGGCGCCCTCCGCATGGGCCACGAAGGGCGGGAAGTCGCCCGCCCAGCGCACCATCCAGTTCATGGGGACGCCATCGACGAGCGAGGCCTTCGCTCGTTCGTGCAGCTCGCGAGAGCGCGGGTGGGCCCGGGCGAACCGGTCGAGCTCGCTCGCCATCAGGCGGGCGAGCCGATCGCGGTCGACTGTCGAACGGGTCGGCGTCATCGCCGCCGAGGATCGGTCAGTCGCGCAATGGCGACCGGACCGATCCGTCAAGCGCGACGACGCCGATCGAACGACGGGTCCGTGACGAAGCGTCCGGGCGCGACGTCAGTGGAGGCGGCGGTGGTATCCGCAGATGGGACAGGTCGCTTCCTGGGTGATCGGGTCGATCTCGAGGAAGCTCGTGCAGCCGTTGGTGCTGCAGTACGGGCGGCCGGCGGCCTGGCTGCGTCGTCGCATGCGGCGGATCGCCGCGGACCGGCCCGCCACGCTCGTGGAGGTGGTTCGGGACATCATGGGTCTGTCTGTTCGGTTCTTTCCGGCTCGCGCGTCTCGCGGGCGCCGGCGATGGTCATCGCCCCTGGCGCTCGTCGCGGCGCTGCGGCCTTGACGGTCCGCTCGAACGGCTCGATTTCCACGGCCGGAGCGGATGGATGTTCTTGGCCCGGGACGTCGCGGGAGCGGATTGGGCTCGACCGGTGGACGCCGCTGCGGGCTTCTGAATCATGCCGTGTGAACGTCCGTTCGTCAACTGCGAGGTCCACGCCACGTGGCGGGCAGCCCCGCGGGCCCCACGGATGGCTTGTTGTCGAGTGTCGCCAGGGCGGGCACTACGGGCCGCCGACCGGCCGAACCGAGCCGATTCGTCGTGCGATGACCGGGTTCCGGGCATTGAAGAAGGCTGAGGCGCTTCCGCGACCCGGAGTGCCCGGATGCGGGGCGTTGCACAAGGTCCCCGCGCGGGGAAGGTTTGGCGCCCCGGGCCGGGTTGGCGGGCCGGTCGGCGACGGGCAGCAAAGCGGGGCCGGCGAGCACGTGCCGGCCGAACCGGTCGAACCGCGGCACCGTACCCGTTGACGCCGGGTCGACGATTCGAGGAGACC
>DATBGP010000409.1:0-2680 GCA_036557925.1 Candidatus Limnocylindrales bacterium
ATCGAGCGCGAGGATGCCGGTCGTCAGGAGGCCCGGCAGCAGCGCGGATCGCGGGTTCGAGACGAGGTCGCCGTAGGCCCGGCTGACCGACCGCAGGACGGAGCTGCCGCCAAGGACGATCGATCGGGCCGCCAGCCCACCCGCGATCTCGCCGACGACCCACGCCGCCACGATCGCGAGGATCGGGGCGATCGCGCCGGTGACGATCCGGACCGGCAGCGGCGTCACGACGTCGACGGGGCTCGTGAGCTCGACGTAGGCCACGCCGACGACCTGGATCGAGCCGAGGGCCGCGACCACGACGAGCGGGATGTGGGCGACGAGATGGGCGACCGCGAGACGGCCGATCAGCCACCGGCCGGAGGGCCGGTCCGCGATCACCGGGACGCCCTCCTCGGCCGCCGCGTCGCGGGCGTCGTCCACGAGGACCACCTCCGTCGCCGCCCCGATGAGCGCCCCGATCAGCACGAACGCGACGACGCCGACGATCACCGTCGCCACGAGGGCCGCGAGAGCCGGCGTCACGCCGCCGAAGACGATCGGCATGAGGAGCGGCGCGACGACGTTCGAGATCGCGAGGGGCGAGGGCAGCGTCACGATCGCGAGCAGGAACAGGATGATCCCGCCGCGCGCCAGGAAGCCGGCCAGCCCGAGCAGCCACCAGGCCGGCCGTGCCAGCACCGCGAGCAGGGCGGCGACGATCGCGCCCCGCGTCGTCATGGCGCCGGGCTGGGCGAGGCGGCAGGCACGGGCGGGGACGGCGCCGCGGACGGCACGGCCGGCGCGCCGGACGGGGCGACGCCGCCGGTCAGCCCCTCGAGCTGGGCCAGGGCGTTGCGGACGAGCTCGATCTCCGTGCCGTACGTGGCGAAGTCGCCTGCCCGGAGGGCAGCCTCGGCCTTGTCGAAGTGCTCGTTCGCGTAGGCGATGAGTGCCGCGACGTCGCCGGACGGCGGAGTCGGGGCCGGCGAGCCGCCGGGCGCCGGCGTCGCGCTCGGGCCGGGCGTCGGCGTGGGACTCGGCGACGGCGAGGGTCCGCCGCCGGTTCCCTGCTCCGCCAGGAACTTCGCGAGGGCATCCGAGAGCGTCGGCGCCCAGACGACGTGACTGGAGGACGCCACCACGACCCGCTCGAACGCGGGGAACTTCGAGCTGTTCGATTGCAGGTAGACGGGCTGGATGTAGATCAGCGAATCCCCGACCGGCAGGACGATCAGGTTGCCCCGGACCACCTTGCTCCCGGACTGGTTCCAGAGCGTGATCTGGGCGCTGATCTCCGGGTCGATGTCGATCTGGGCCTCCACCTGGGCCGGTCCGAAGACCGTCGTCTGGCTCGGGAATCGGAAGACCGTGGTCTGGCCGTAGTCCTCGGGATCGCTCCGGGCGGCGACCCACGCGATCATGTTCGGCCGGCTGCTCGGGATCATCGGCTGGAGGAGGAGGAACTCCGCCTTGTCGGCGCCCGGCATCCGCATCAGGACGTAGTAGGCCTCGGTCGGCAGGCTCTGCTCGTTCGTCTGCCCGACCGGCACCGTCCAGAGGTCGTTGTTCGTGTAGAACGTCGTGGGGTCGACGACGTGGTAGCGGCCGAACATCCGGGTCTGGACGTCGAACAGCTCCTCGGGCACTCGGAGGTGCGGGCGAAGGTCATCGGGCATGTCGCTCAGCGGCCGGAACATCGAGGGGAAGATCCCTTCCCATGCTCGGATCAGCGGATCGTCCGGATCGGCGACGTAGAAGGTCGTCGTCCCGTCGTAGGCGTCCATCACGACCTTGACGCTGTTGCGGATGTAGTCGAACGAATCGTCGCCGAGGCCGGTCTGCTGGCCGAGATCCGACGGCGCGAACGCCTGGGCGTTCGGGAAGCGGTCGCTGATCGTGTACGCGTCCTGCACGTACTTCAACCGGCCCGTGCCGTCGATCACCAGGTACGGATCCTTGTCGTAGCGCAGGAACGGCGCGATCGCGCCGACCCGCTCCGAGATCGTCCGGTTCATCAGGAGCTGGCTCTGGTCGGTGATCTGGTTGCTGATCAGCAGGTCGAAGTCCCGGAAGCGGAGCGCGAACAGCAGCTTCGTGATCGGCGAGTCGAGCCGGATCCCGGTGCTGCCGCTCCAGCGGTTCGTCACGACGTCGCTGTCGCTGCTGCCGCGCGGGAAGTCGAACTCGTCCTGGACGGCGCCGACGATCACGTACCCGGACGGCCGCTCACCGAAGTAGATCCGCGGCTCGCTGATCTCGGGGGCGCCGTCGGCGGAGACCGGCGGCAGGTTGTAGATGTCGAGGTTCGGCTGGCCCTGCGAGGTGACGTCGCTGACCGGGACCATCGCCACGCCCATGCCGTGGGTGTAGACGAGCCGCTGGTTCACCCAGCCGCCGGCGCTGGGGTTCTTGTCGAGGGCGATCTCGCGGCCCGAGAGCATCACCTGGCGGAGCTCGCCGTTGATCGGGTAGCGATCGATGTCGACGTCGTAGAAGTCGTAGTACTGGCGGATCGTCTGGAGCTGGTTCAGGGCGTCGCCGAGCGGGCGGTAGTCCCAGAGCCGCGCGTTCGCGAAGGTGTCCGCATCCGACTGGACCGCCGCCGGGGTCAGCGGCTGGTCGCCGGCATATGGCTGCTCCTGCCAGGTGTTCAGGTCGAAGGCCAGGCGGGTCATCGCGATGTTGTTCGAGATGTAAG
>DATBGP010000410.1:0-3945 GCA_036557925.1 Candidatus Limnocylindrales bacterium
GGACGCGTCCCGAAGCGATGGGCTCAACCCGGGCTCCAAGCGGGATCGCCAGCGCCTGATCCGCGACCTCGTCGCGGACGGGTCGATCGGCAGCCAGCAGGAGCTGGTCGAACGGCTGAACGCCCGCGGCTTCGCGGTCACGCAGGCCACGGTCAGCCGCGACATCGCCGAGCTCGGCCTCGTGAAGGTCCCGCGGGCTGCCGGCCCGATCTACGTCGCCCCCGAGTCCCTCGTTCCGGGCACGGCGGCCGCGGAGACGGCCGGCACCTACGGCACGGCCGACCCCGCCTCCGACGAGCGTCTCCGCCGGATCCTTGCCGACATCCCGGTCACGATCGGCCGCAGCGGCCTGATCCTGCTCGTCACCGGCTCGCCCGGCACCGCCAGCGTCATCGCCCAGGCGATCGACGAGTCGTCCCTCACGGAGCAGGAAGGGACGCTGGCTGGCGACAATACGCTCCTCGTCCTGTTCGCCGATGAGCCGCGCCTCCTCGCCTGGCGCGATCGGTTCGACGCCATCCGTTCCACCGCCCTGGAGAACCGCATCCCATGAAGAAGGTCGTCCTCGCCTACTCGGGCGGGCTCGATACGTCCGTCGCCGTCGCCTGGCTCCGATCGAAGTACCGCTGCGACGTGGTCACCCTCACCGTGGACGTCGGCGGCGGCTCGCTGCGCGAAGGGGTCGAGCGCCGCGCGATGAGCGCCGGCGCGACTCGCGCGTACGTCGTGGACGCCCGGGACCGGTTCGTCCGGGACTTCGTCTGGCCGCACCTCCAGGCCGACGCCCTGTACCAGGACGCCTACCCGCTGGCGACGGCCCTCGCCCGGCCGCTGATCGCCCAGCTCCTGGTCGAGGTCGCCCGGAAGGAGGGCGCCGACGCGGTCGCCCACGGCTGCACCGGCAAGGGCAACGACCAGGTCCGGTTCGACGTCGCCGTCCACGCCCTCGACCCAGGGCTGGAGGTCGTCGCGCCGATGCGCGTCGGCATGGGCCTGACCCGCGAGCAGGAGATCGACTACGCCGAGGAGCGCGGGATCGAGATCCCGATCACGAAGGCGTCGCCGTACTCGATCGACGTCAACCTCTGGGGCCGCTCGTGCGAGACCGGCGTCCTGGAGGACCCGTGGGTCACGCCGCCGCCGGACGCCTACGAGTGGACCGTCGCCCCGAGCGACGCGCCGGATCCGGTCGAGATCGTCATCGAGTTCGAGGGCGGGATCCCGGTCGCGATCGACGGCGAGCGGCTGGCCCCGGTCGACCTCGTCGACCGGCTGCACGAGCTCGGCGGGAAGCACGGCGTCGGCCGGATCGATCATGTCGAGGACCGGCTGGTCGGGATCAAGAGCCGCGAGGTCTACGAGACGCCGGCCGCGACGATCCTCCATGCGGCCCACAAGGCCCTCGAGGGGCTGACCCTCACGAAGGACACGCTCCGGTTCAACCAGCTGGTCGCGAACGAGCTGGCTCAGCTCACGTACGACGGGCTGTGGTTCTCGGCGCTCCACCGCGACCTCCGCGGGTACGTGGCGTCGTCGCAGCGGGTCGTGTCGGGCGAGGTCCGGATCCGGCTGGACCACGGCTCGGCGATCGTGACCGGGCGGCGCTCGCCGCTGTCGCTCTACGACAAGAACCTCGCGACCTACGACCAGGGCGATGCGTTCGACCATGCCGCCGCGGTCGGGTTCATCGGGATCTTCGGGCTGCCGCTGCGGGTCGAGGCGGCTCGCCACGGCGCCGTGGGCGCGCGCTACGGCGCGGCGTGGACCTGGACGGATCCGCTGCTCGAGACGCTTCCGACGAAGGTGACCGATCCCGAGGAGGCGGTTCCCGCGGGCTGAATCCGGCGACGGGCCGCGGCAACCGCGCGCGCGGCGACCGGGCGCGCTGTCGCGACGGCGACAGGACCCTGCGGCCACCGCTGGCGTACCGTCTACGCGTGATGGACGACCCGCAGGCCCCGGTCTCGCCTCTGCCGGCAGGCGCAGCCGCGCCGGATCAGGATCGCGTCGAGCCCATCGACGCCGGCACGCCCGAGGACGCCGAGATGTGGCGCCTGACGCTGACGGGCGAGGACCCCCACCTGACGACGCTGCGGCGTTTCTGGAAGCACGTCCCGTCGTCCCCACGGTGCAAGCTGTGCGCCGCTCCGTTCGCCGGGCTGGGCCGCGTCGCAACGAAGGTGATGATGCACGGCCCGTCGAACGTGAACCCCCTCCTCTGCAGCCTCTGCTTCGGGCAGATCAAGAAGCATCCCGGCGGCGCGGAGATCCCGATCGCCGTGCTCTTCGCCGACATCCGCGGCTCGACCGGCATCGCCGAGCGCACGTCCGCGACCGGCTTCGGGCGGCTGGTCCAGCGGTTCTACCGCAAGGCGGCCCGCGCCATCGACGAGCATGACGGGGTCATCGACAAGTTCCTGGGCGACGGGATCATGGTCCTGTTCATCCCCGTCATCACCGGGGACCGCTTCGCGGCGCGCGCGATCGAGACGGGCCAGGCGATCCTGCGCGAGGTCGAGGATCCGGAGCTGGTCGCGGGCGGCGTTCGCGTGGGCGTCGGGGTCCATGCCGGCGAGGCCTTCGTCGGGGCCATCGGATCGGAGGATCGGCTGGACTTCACCGCGCTGGGCGACACCGTCAATGTCGCCGCTCGTCTCGGAGGCGCGGCGGGCGCGGGCGAGCTCTACGTGAGCGACGCCGCCTGGCGAATGGCCGGCAACGACGGCGGCGCGCCACGACGCCAGCTCGAGCTGAAGGGTCGGGCGGAGCCGCTCGACGTGGTCGTCCTGGCCGCAGCGGACCTGGCAGCCTCCGCCTAGGAGCTACCTGGCCGCCTCGGCCTGGGCGGGGCTGGGGGCCTCCGCCGGCAGTCCCTGCTGGGTGCCCACGAGCCTGCCGTCCGCGTCCAGCCGGCGCAGCAGCTCAACCGTCGCCCGGATCCCGTCGCGATACGGCGTCACCGGGACCGGGCCGAGCGCGGCGGCCAGCGTGTCGTGGGCGATCTCGGAGGGGAAGGGCAGCCGGGTGTCGGCCATGGTGATCGTGCCTTCCGCCTCCGGCACCGCCTCCTCGATGGCGGCGATCCAGGCCGGGATGTCCACCGAGCTGCCCCCGAGGTTGAACACGTGGGCCCCGCTCAGCGAGGACCGGCTGGCGGCGAGCAGCGTCGCCGCCACGTCCTCCGCGTACTGGAAGAGCGTCGTCCCGCCGAAGCTGATCCGGTACGGCCGGCCGAGGACGGCCGCCGCGATCGCGGTCGTCGGCGTGCTTGTCATCCCCTGGTCGCGACCGACCCCGTACACGGTCATCGGGCGGAGCCCGATCGAGGCGATCCCGTCATCGAGCGCGTAGACCCGGGCGTTGCCCTCGTTCGCCCGCTTGTAGACGCCGTAGTGGGTGGTCGGGTGGCCGTCGGCCGACTCCTCGAGCCGGTGCGTCGAGGGATCCTCGTCGGCCGCCTCGAACATCCCGATCGAGCTGGTGTAGACCACGGGCGTCGACAGGCCGCCGCGGCGCTTCACCGCCTCGAACAGGTTGACCGTGCCGACGACGTTCACCAGCGCCCCGAGCGGCGGATCGGCCCGGCAGAACGGCACCTGCAGCGCGGCGAGGTGGACCACGTTCGTGATCCCGCGCTCGTCGAGCGTGCGCTGTAGCGAGGCGAGGTCCGTGATGTCGCCCACGACGAAATCGACCGCGGCGAGCTCGTCGGCGGACATGATCTGGGCGAGCCGTCGCTGGTCGCTGCCGAGATCGAACGCGACGACCGGCGTGCCCTCGCGGGCCAGGGCCCGGACGGTCCAGGCGCCGATGCAGCCGAGGGCGCCGGTGACGAGGAACCGCTCGGCGGCGGTCATTCGGCGGAGACCGCGGCGGCACCGCCGGCCATCGCGCCGGCCCGCTCGTGGCGGCAGGTGTTCGTGAGCTTCCCGATCCCCTCGATCT